>CAYSEX010000008.1:0-12666 GCA_964430305.1 uncultured Chryseobacterium sp. | reverse complement strand
TGATGACTTATGGAAGTTTTCAAAAAGCTTTTGAAGAAAAAAGGTCATCTCTCGATGACCTTCCATTCGTCTTTTTAATTCATGTTAAGCTCCACATGCCTCACAGCTATCTGGATTATCCAATGAGCAAGCAATGGCTTCTTGGTTTTTTTGCTCGGCTTCAACAGTATTTACAACTACCTCAGTCGGTTTTTGCAACTGCTCTTTGTTCACCGTAAACTTAATGGCATCTGTCGCAGCTTTCGTGCGCAGGTAATACATTCCGGTCTTCAATCCTTTTTCCCAAGCGTAAAAATGCATGGATGTTAACTTACCATAATTTGCGTTTTCCATGAAAACATTCAAACTTTGACTCTGACAGATATATGCACCACGATCAGCAGACATGTCTACTACCACGCGTTGAGAAAGCTCCCAAGCCGTTTTGTAGAGTGCCTTTAAGTTATCTGGAATTTCGTCAATGTTTTGAACTGAACCATTGGCAGCCAATAGTTTGTTTTTCAATGTATCATTCCAAATACCCAAATTCACAAGATCTTTCAAAAGGTGCTTATTCACAACAATGAACTCACCTGCTAACGTTCTGCGTGAATATATGTTTGTAGTATAGGGTTCGAAACATTCATTATTTCCTAAAATTTGAGCAGTACTTGCCGTTGGCATAGGTGCCATAAGCAAACTGTTCCTCATTCCATACTTCATGATTTCTTCCTTCAATACTCCCCACTCCCATCTGTCTGTCGGAGTTACATTCCACATGTCAAATTGTAAAATACCTTTTGATGCTGGTGAACCTTGGAAGGTCTCATAAGCGCCGTCTCTACGAGCTAAATCTTTCGAGGCCGTACAAGCCGCGTAATAGATGGTTTCGAAAACTTCACGATTCAATTTTTTCGCTTCATCGCTATCAAATGGGAATCGCATTAAAATAAAGGCATCTGCTAATCCCTGCACACCAATTCCAATTGGACGATGGCGCATATTGGAATTTCTAGTTTCAGGAACCGGATAGTAGTTTTGGTCTATCACTTTATTCAAGTTCACTGTTAATTGGTAGGATACCTCAAATAATTTGTTGTGATCAAACTCTCCATCTTTAACAAACTTCGGTAAAGCAATTGAACCTAAGTTACAAACTGCAATCTCATCCGGAGAAGTGTACTCTATAATTTCAGTGCACAAATTTGAGCTCTTGATTGTACCCAAGTTTTGCTGATTACTTTTTCTGTTAGCAGCATCCTTGTACAACATGTATGGGTTCCCTGTCTCAATTTGTGATTCCAGAATTTTATACCATAAATCTTGAGCGTTAATTGTTTCTCTTCCTTTTCCTTCAGACTCATACTTTGTATACAAAGCCTCAAATTCCTCACCCCAACAATCTGAAAGACCGGGACATTCGTTTGGACACATCAATGTCCATTTACCATTCTCTTTCACTCGCTTCATGAAAAGATCTGGTATCCATAAAGCATAGAATAAATCTCTAGCACGAACCTCTTCCTTTCCGTGATTTTTTCTTAAATCCAAAAATTCGAAAACGTCAGCATGCCATGGCTCGAGATAAATAGCAAATGACCCTTTTCTTTTTCCACCTCCTTGATCTACATATCTTGCAGTGTCGTTAAAAACACGAAGCATAGGAACAATTCCGTTACTCGTTCCGTTTGTTCCACGTATGTATGAACCCTTTGCACGAACATTATGAATGCTCAAACCAATTCCACCTGCACTTTGAGAAATCAAAGCGGTTTGCTTGAGTGTGTCATATATACCTGGAATACTGTCATCTTTCATTTGCAACAGGAAACATGAACTCATCTGAGGCTTTGGTGTTCCGGCATTGAATAACGTTGGAGTAGCATGTGTAAACCACCCTTCGCTAATCATGTTGTAGGTTTTAATCACCTCGTCCATATCGGCTTTGTGAATTCCAACAGCAACACGCATGAACAAGTGCTGTGGACGTTCTACCACCTGACCTTTTAACTTCAACAAGTAAGACCGCTCTAGCGTTTTAAATCCGAAATAATCAAATTGAAAATCGCGATCATAAATGATTGCACTATCCAACTCGGGGGCGTTCGTCATTACAATTTCGAAAACATCCTCGGCAATTAACCCGGCATTTTTTCCAGTCTTTGGATCTATGTATTCATACAAATCCTTGATGGTTTGCGAAAACGATTTTTTGGTATTCTTATGCAAATTGCTCACGGCAATTCGAGAAGCCAACAACGCATAATCTGGATGCGTAATCGTATTGGTTGCTGCAATCTCCGCGGCCAATGTATCCAATTGACTGGTTGTAACACCATCGAAAACACCTTCAATTACCTTCATGGCAATTTTTGTTGAGTCTACAATGGGGTTCAACCCGTAACACAGCTTGGCTATTCTTGCTGTGATTTTATCAAATTTCACCGATTCTTGACGGCCATCTCTTTTAACTACGAACATGATACTAAAACTTTAATATGATCAATTATTTAAAAATCGTCTTCTAATGAGAACTCAAACTTATCCGATTCACCAGAATCCTTTACCCCTGCCTTTTGATATTCAGCCACACGCTTCTCAAAGAAATTGGTTTTTCCTTGGATGCTAATGAGATCCATGAAATCGAACGGATTCGAAACATTGTAAATACGCGGATTACCTAACTCTGACAACAATCTGTCAGCTACAAATTCAATATACTGACACATTAAATCTGAGTTCATACCAATCAACTTCACAGGAAGTGCATCTACAACAAATTCATGTTCAATGGCCACAGCCTCTTCAATGATTTGTTTAATTTTCTCTTGGGGAAGTTTGTTTACCAAGTGGTCATTGTACAATTTACAAGCAAAATCACAATGCAATCCTTCATCGCGACTAATCAATTCATTGCTGAATGTTAAGCCAGGCATTAAACCTCGCTTCTTCAACCAGAAAATAGAACAGAAAGAACCAGAGAAAAAGATACCTTCTACTGCAGCAAAGGCAACAAGACGTTCAGCAAACGACCCATTTTTAATCCAACGCAGCGCCCAATTCGCTTTTTTCTTTACACAATCCAAATTATCAATGGCTTTGAACAAATAATTTTTCTCTGCCGAGTCCTTGATGTATGTGTCAATCAAAAGGGAATACGTTTCACTATGAATATTTTCCATCATGATTTGAAAACCATAGAAAAACTTTGCTTCCGTGTATTGAACCTCACGAACAAAATTCTCAGCCAAATTTTCATTCACAATACCATCACTTGCAGCAAAGAAGGCCAAAACATGTTTAATGAAATGACGCTCATTATCATTCAACTTGTTACTCCAGTCATGAATGTCCGCTCCCAAATCAATTTCTTCCGCAGTCCAAAAACTGGCCTCAGCCGTCTTATAAAACTTCCAAATGTCATTGTGAATGATAGGGAACAGAACAAAGCGATCTGGATTCTCTTTCAATATGGGTTCTTCGTGCATCATTAGATTTGGCGATTTTGGTCTTGTTTCAGTCAAAAAAACCGCTTACATAACACTGTTCAGCGGCTCATTACTTTCTTCAAAACGGAGAGACAAAAATCTACTCCTTTTTGACGAGTTCAAAGATTCAAAAGAACCGACTTAAAAACAATTGAAAACAATGAACAACTCGACCTAGTTTTTAACAATTTGAAACACCTCTTTCTAAAACCCTTGCCAATACTGGCTTTCAGAACCTCAAAATCTCTTTCACCCCCGACAAACACATTTTTTAACTCAAAACTTTGGCACAAAATTTAGCGAAGCGAAACGCACAGCATAATTGTTGAAACTTCGTTTAAAATTAATTTTTGTTGAATTGAAAAGATTCTAACGAGCGTGAAAAATAGCCGTTTTCAAACCTCCCAATTTTTCATGCCAAAGTCTTCAATTTCAGCTTTACATTTGTCCTCATTAATCTGTTGAAATTATGTTAGGTGCTTTAAATGCTATTCTGAAGAAAATTGTTGGAGATAAAAAACAAAAAGACTTAGAGATTATTCAACCCATTTTACAACTATGCATAAGTGAATATGCCAAAATACAGCATGCCTCTGCAGATGAGGTAAGGAGTATTTCTTCTGATTTACAGGCTAAAATTAAAAAACACACAGCAGATCTTGAGTTGCAAGCTTCCTCCCTACGAGAACAAGCAGAAGCGCTACCAAATGAAGCTCTCGACGAAAAAGAAAGACTTTACAGCGAGGAAGACAAAATCAAAAAAGCCATCGATGAATCGTTGGAAGAGGTGCTTCTCGAAATTTTACCTACTGCCTTTGCGGTGGTTAAAAGAACCGCTCAATTGTTTGCAACCAACCAAGAGCTTCGCGTTCATGCTTCAGATTTAGACAGAACATTAGCAGTCCATTCAGGCAAGAACTATGTTCGTATTGAGGGTGATTCGGCCATTTGGAAAAACACCTGGTCCGCAGCAGGTACTGAATTTACCTGGGACATGGTTCACTATGATGTTCAGCTTATTGGGGGTATTGCCTTACATCAAGGCAAAGTGGCAGAAATGGCCACCGGTGAAGGTAAAACCTTGGTTGCCACCCTTCCTGTTTTCTTGAACGCTCTTGCGAAAAAAGGTGTACACGTAGTAACTGTGAATGATTATTTGGCACGAAGAGACTCTGAGTGGATGGGCCCGATATATGAATTCCACGGTCTAACTGTAGATTGTATCGACAAGCACCAACCCAACTCCGATGCACGTCGAAATGCATACGCAGCCGACATTACCTTCGGTACAAACAATGAATTTGGCTTCGATTACTTAAGAGATAACATGGCGGTTGAAGCGTCACATTTGGTGCAGCGTAAACATCATTATGCCATCATTGACGAGGTAGACTCTGTCCTCATTGACGAAGCAAGAACTCCACTCATCATTTCAGGTCCAACTCCGAAAGGAGATCAACAAGAATTTGATGCATTAAAACCAAAGGTTCAACTTTTGGTTAATGCACAAAAAACCGCGGTAAATGATTTTCTTACCCTTGCCAAGAAAAAACTTCAACCAGAATCAGCTACCCCTTCAAAAGAAGACATTCAAGAGGGTGGTATGGCCTTACTACGCGCGCACAGAGGATTACCGCGAACCAAAGCTTTGATTAAATTCCTCAGTGAAGAAGGAATTAAAAGCCAATTGCTAAAAACCGAAGGGCAGTATTTACAAGACAATCAACGTGAAATGCCCAAAGTCGATGCAGAGTTATTCTTTGTCATTGACGAAAAGAACAATCAGATTGAACTCACTGACAAAGGAATTGCTATCATGGCCAAAAACATGGACGATGAGCGATTCTTTTTACTTCCCGATTTGGCAACCGAAATGGGGAAAATTGATTCTGCCGATGCCAGTGATGAAGAAAAAGCTAAAATGCTTGAAAATCTTCAAAGAGAATATGCTGTAAAAAGCGAGCGCATCCATACCATTAGCCAATTGCTTAAAGCATACGCCCTGTTTGAGAAAGATAAGGAGTATGTGGTTATGGATAATAAGGTGAAGATTGTAGACGAACAGACGGGGCGTATCATGGAAGGACGTCGATTCTCTGACGGACTTCACCAAGCCATTGAGGCAAAAGAAAACGTGAAGGTTGAAGCAGCTACTCAGACCTACGCAACAATTACTTTACAAAACTATTTCCGCATGTACCACAAATTGGCGGGTATGACAGGTACAGCAGAGACAGAAGCTGGTGAATTGTGGGACATCTACAAATTAGATGTCATGATTATTCCCACACAAAGAGCCATTTCAAGAAAAGATGAAAATGACAAGGTATATAAAACGAAACGTGAAAAATACAATGCTGTCATTGATGAGGTAGTGGAATTGAAAGAAAAAGGCAGACCTGTCTTGGTGGGAACTACCACCGTTGAAGTCAGTGAGTTGTTGAGTCGCATGTTACGTCAGCGAGGTATTGATCACCAAGTATTGAATGCTAAACTTCACCAAAAAGAAGCTGACATTGTTGCACTTGCGGGGCAGTCTGGAACAGTTACCATTGCAACGAACATGGCCGGTCGTGGAACGGATATTAAATTAAGTGCTGAAGTAAAAGCCGTTGGTGGTCTTGCAATTATTGGTACCGAAAGACATGATTCAAGAAGGGTAGATAGACAGTTAAGAGGAAGATCTGGCCGTCAGGGTGACCCTGGTTCATCTCAGTTCTATGTCTCTTTGGAAGATGATTTGATGCGCCTTTTTGGTTCTGAACGCATCTCAAAAATGATGGATCGTCTTGGCCTGAAAGAGGGTGAGGTCATTCAACACGGTATGATCACAAGTAGCATAGAACGTGCACAGAAAAAAGTTGAAGAAAACAATTTTGGAATACGCAAACGACTGCTTGAGTTCGATGATGTGATGAACGCACAGCGAGAGGTCATTTATAAACGACGAAAGCATGCTCTTTTTGGTGAAAGATTAACTCTCGATATAGACAACATGCTCTATGACTTGTCTTTCAATGTGACTGCACTGAATCAAGACATGCGCTCTTTTGAAGGATATAAACTTGAAATGCTTCGAACTTTCGGAATACCAGCACCGGTTGACCAAAATGATTTTCTGGGAAACAAAACAGAAGATGTTGCAATGCAAACCTATGAAGCTGTCTTGAATTCGTACCAAAATAGAATCAACACCTTGGCAAAAGAAGCATTTCCAGTCATTGAAAATGTATATAGAAACAACCACCAAGGATATCAGAATATAGCCATTCCTTTCAGCAACGGTAGAAAGGGGATTCAAATCGCCGTAAACCTTGAGCAAGCCCATGCCTCACAAGGAAAAGAGATGATTCACGCCTTAGAAAAAGGAATAACATTGGCCATCATTGATCAAAATTGGAAGGAGCATTTACGCGATATGGATGAACTTCGCGGTAATGTGCAATTTGCAGCTCATGAGCAAAAAGACCCACTTCTTATATACAAAAAAGAAAGTTTTGAATTGTTCAGAAAAATGGTAACTCGAACAAATGCAGAAATTGCAAACTTCTTGCTCACTTGTCAACTCCCAGAAATGCCTCAAGTTAGACAAGCTCCACAGCAAGTGGTCGCTAAAACCCAAACTTCAAAAGAGAATAGTAGAAATTTAAACGAACACGCGCAGCAAGCACAACAGGCGGGTGAGGCGGTTTCTAGTCAACGATCTACACCAGTTATAGCTGATCCAAAAATTGGTAGAAATGACCCATGTCCGTGTGGTTCAGGAAAAAAATTCAAATCGTGTCACGGTCAATAACTATATGAAATTTTCCCAATCTTGCATTAGCGCCGAAAGGCGCTTTTTGCTTGCCTCATACTCCTCATTCAAAGCCAGATAAGCATCGTGCTGAGCAAAATCTGTTTTTGCCAACTCTTCCTCCAAACGCTTCACATTTTCTTCCTCTTTTTCAATTGACGATTCTATCTTTCGCAACTCTTTTTCTTTTTGCTTGTCAATTTTAACAGCCACCTCAGCATTCGCCTCCTTCTTCTTGACTTCCTTCTTTGCTTGACTTTCTATTCTATTTTGTTCATATAAACGAATAGATGCAGCCTTTTTCTCCTTCAAAAACTCTTTCACCGTACCTGGATAAATGACCATTCTGTCAGACTGAATTTCATAAACGGTATCCGTTAACCCATCTAAAAAATCACGGTCATGCGATACTAAAAGTAGTGTGCCATCATAGCGTGCAAGTGCTTTTTTCAAAACCTCTTTTGATGGTAAATCCAAGTGGTTGGTTGGTTCATCTAGAATTAAAAAATTATACGGTTGTAACAAAAGTTTACAAAAAGCCAATCTCGCTTTTTCACCGCCACTGAGCACCTTAACTTTTTTATCTATGTCATCACCACTAAACAAAAATGCACCAAGCAAACCACGAACATTTTTTCTAATTTCTCCTACAGCCTCATCATCAATTGTTTGAAAAACTGTCTTATCACCATCTAGAATATCACTCTGGTTTTGCGCATAGTAGCCAACATTCACACTGTAACCCACTTGCAACTCACCATCAAACCCCTCTTCCTTCATAGTCATCTTGAGTAGAGTAGATTTGCCCACCCCATTTTTCCCAATTAACGCCACTTTTTCACCACGAGCTATGGTGAAATTCACATCAGAAAACAAATGCAAATCACCATATGATTTCGCCAACTTTTTTCCTTCCAGAATAATTTTCCCAGAATGCGGTGCGGGGGGGAAAGTGAATTTTACTTTAGTGGAATCAAAATCGTCGACTTCAATTTTTTCCAATTTATCCAATTTGCGAATCAAGGTTTGTGCGAAGGCAGCTTTATCCTTTTTAGCACGAAACTTATCAATGAGCTTCTGAGTATCTTCAATGTACTTCTGTTGATTCTTGGCCGCAGCCTCTTGTTTCTCGATCTCTTGTTCTCGCTGAATTAAATATTTTGAATACGAAAACTTATAATCATATAATTTAGCCTTCGAAATTTCAACTGTTCGCTTGGTCACATTGTCTAGAAATGTTCTATCGTGAGAAATCAATACAACAGCTCCAGCATATTCTTCCAAGAATTCTTCCAGCCATTCTATACTCTCAATATCAAGGTGGTTGGTAGGTTCATCGAGCAGCAATAAATCTGGATTAGCAAGCAAGAGTTTTCCCAACTCAACGCGCATTTTCCATCCACCGCTGAATTCTCTCATGGGCCGAGAAAAGTCCTTTGACTGAAAACCCAAACCCTTCAATACTCTTTCTATTTTCTCATCTGTACCGGTGCTGTCTAAAATTGAAAGACGATGACCAATGGCTTCTAGCTCCTCAATTTTTTTACTGTATTCATCGGAAGTATAATCTTCCATATTCGCAACCTCGTGACCAAGTTCATCGAGCCGCTTATGAAGCGCCTGAACTTCATTGAAAGCAGATTGCGCTTCTTCGTATACAGTAGCATCTTCACTGTGTGCCATTTCTTGAGGTAGATATCCAATTGTGGCCCCTTTGGTGATTGAAACATTACCTTCTGAAGGATTTTGAATACCCGCAAGAATCTTGAGCAAGGTCGATTTTCCGGCACCATTCTTACCAACCAATCCAATTCGTTCTCTAGGACCTATGAAAAAACCAATCTTTGAGAATAGCTCTCTGGAGCCAAAGAATACACTTAAATTTCCTACTGTAATCATAAAAAAAGGCCCCTCTAAATAGAGGGGCCACAAAGATACATCTTTCTAAAAATTAATAGTTCCAAAGATCATGTTCGTACTCAAAAATTTCTTTTTTAATACGCTCACCTTCTAACAACGCATCAAGTCCTTGAGCATAGTCCTGAATCTTTCTATCGAACACATTTTCTTCTTTAACAACATGTGCAGAGAATCTTCTCATTTCGAACAAATCATCAAATGACCCACGAAATGCATCATTACTCATGTTATACACGTCCCATTGCGCAAACCATGAACGGCAACTCGCGTAGTGCAACCAGAACAATGGACGAACCTCTTCGTTTTCGAAGGCCTTATATACCAATGTACTGGATGATCCCTTTCCATTCGGAACCAAAGGGGCAATACCAATGATCCTAACAAAACGCGTTGAGCGCTGTTTATCGAAAATCCAATCCTCTTTCAATCTATATCCAACAATTGAATCTGCAGTATAAACAGAGCTTGGACATCCAAATAGACCCAACCCTGGTTCAGAAGGGGCGTCGTCTAAATTCGGTCTTCCCAATCCGGCAGGATCATGTTTTTTTGGATCCCCTTGAGCAGGGACAGGAGTATTAGATCCGAATGGCAGTGTCAACCACTCAGGATCTGGCCAACCATCCTGGTCGGAATCAACTAAAAACTCACCAGCAGCGTTGAATAATTGAGGAAACATAGACGCATTTGGAGTACCTGTTGCAGCCGGTGCGTCGTATTTACACAACGCCGGGTGCCCACCTTTACAAGTGGAAACTCCTCCTATTTCTTTGGAAAATTCATCATTCGCAGTTCTTGAGAACCCCGTTGCATCCATCAAACTTGCTTCATACGGTGTTAGAAAATGACCATTTATGCCATCCTCAATCACGTGCCACAACGCATAGCGCTTATCAGTTCTTTTTACAGGTAGGAAAATAGGATAATTCATTTTCTCATTCCCATTGATATCTTCCCATACTCTTTTCTTCCAAAGAACATCAGATTCACGTAAGTTCGGATAGCGAGGAATGCGATACGAGCGCTCCAAGTTGTTAACCGGCACATATGCACCGTCTAACATCTTTAATCCCGGCTGTTGACCTGATTGAGGCTGCGCACATAAATTGAAGACCGCTAAACATGCGATTATGCAAATTAGGTTGATTT
This sequence comes from uncultured Chryseobacterium sp., assembly GCA_964430305.1. Lineage (GTDB taxonomy): Bacteria > Bacteroidota > Bacteroidia > Flavobacteriales_D > Sanyastnellaceae > CAIZGX01. Next base: position 2,334 of record CAYSEX010000008.1, on the reverse strand, counting down.
TTCTCGTCGTCTTCATAGGGCATTTATTATATTAAAATTACTGAACTGTCAATACCAAGGGTTGTCCATAACCTTTATTTGTTGTTACCTGAGAGAACAACACAACATCTCCTGCTTTCAATCCATTCAATTTTGTCTTTTGAGCTCCATCCAACCTACCGCCAGAGCAAATACCTACATCTACCCCGTTAACGCTCAAACGACATGATCCAATTGTCACTTGCAAGTTCTTACCGACGGGAAATTCAGGTGGAATCTGACATGTTACATAACCATTGATCACATCCGATTTTTTCACTTTTCCACCTGATTTCAAACTTCCGTTTAGCATAGTCTCAGCATTTGGTAATGCCTTCACATCAAAGTTCTTAGAACCTACTGAAACGGATTTACCGTTTATTGTAGCCGAAACACTTACCGTTACTTGAGCACCCGATCCTGGGTCAATGTTGTAGTTTCCACCTGAGCCAGACATTGAGCCTCCACTGCAAGTAACACTCAATGAACTTGGATCTACACCCGGCACAGAAACCTCAACCGGATTCGGAACACCGCGATATAAAATCATCATGTTGGTTGGGGAAATAACACAATTCGGTTCACCAACAAAATACGGTGGAACCACGAACGGAATTGCTTTATCACCGCCGTCAGCATCTTGATAAACAATCACACCTTTGTGTGAATGTGCTCCAAGACCGGATTGATTAATTCTGAATTTACACTTTCCATCAGAACCTGATGTAATAGGAGTAATTCCATTATAATCAAACAACTCAGGAGTTGGATTATCACCAGCTTCACTTCCAGACATATAGACGCGTGTGGTACTGTTCTTATTGTATGCTGCTAAATAAATTTCCGCAACAAACGAATCACCACGCATGATATAACTCTGTTTTGGAACTACCGCCACCGTTACATCAGAGAACTTCAAGTCAGAAGAGTTAATCTGAGAGGTCAAATAATTCAATACTGCATTTTTCGCCAAAATTACATCACCTTCAATCTTACTCAAATGGGCAATAACGGCTGAGACAGGCGTGTGGTAGAACAAAGCGGTTTCCCATTTCTCCGGTTCGCCGTCTGAGTTATTGATATCTTCAAACTTGAATGTTTTTTCAATCAACCCTTTGGTTTCTGGGGCACCTTCAGCCAATTTATGCGATTTCCCTTTAATGTCAGTAACCTCAATACCAATTGCACGATTCGCAAACGCCGTTAGTTTTTCGCGAAGTTCAACTGCTGACCAAGCACCAGAACGTGGATTTGCCGGCTCGGAGCCAATTAACATGGCTGTGGTATTTTGATTCTCATCTGGCTTAGAGACTTTCTCCTTGTCACCTATGTCAATCAAATGTCCATTCTCCAAGTATGCTTCAAAACCTACTCCATCAACACTACCGTTAATAGAAGCTGCAAGAACACGGGCTTTCAATTCAATGATATACTTCACTAATGCATCAGCCTCATCAACAAATTTATGTGCCTCAGCTTGGAAAGGAGCTGCCTTTGTACCATCACTCCAGCTATCCAACAATAATAAAGTAGCATCTGCTCGCTCTTCAGAGTTCGCTGCGTTTTTAACCATACCGCGATTAATTTGAATGAATGCATTCAATACATCTTTCGAGATGTTCATGGCTAGAAGCGCGGTAAGAACGAGATACATCATCCCGATCATCTTCTGCCGTGGGGTTTCTTTACCACCTGCCATTTTTAGTTCCTCCTAAAAATAAAATTAATATGAATTTGGAACTGCAATTATTGACGAGCAGAGCCCATTGCATTCAACATGTTCGCGTAAATTGTATTCAAAGACTTCAAGTTCTTAGACAATTCGCTAATGTTCTCTTTGTACAACTTCGTATCTTCAACAGAGTCGGCCAAATTCTGCACCAATGCACCCATGTCTGCGTACATAGCTCTAGTCTTAGACATTTCCTCGATTTGAATTTCGTACATTGAATTCAATGCTGATAAATTCTCAGTCATTTTTTGTAGATGAGCACCTGCTGAAGATCCTTGATCTGCATATGAAGTTAACCCAGTCAATGACGCTGATGCTGCTTCGTATGTTGATGCCAATTTAGAAACTTTATCAGACGCGTCTTTCAAATTGTCTGCATATGCCGTACTTGCAGAAGCTGCAGAGGTAACATCAGCCATTTGCTTTGCGTTTGAACTGAATGTTCTCATACCCTCTCCAAGACTTGCAATTAAGTCACTATCAATTTTCGCCTCTTCTAACATTCCATCTAACTGAGCTGACACTCCGCTTCCACCACCACCGTGGTTTCTACTGTGAGAACTTTGAATATTTTTCTTTGCGTC
>CAYSEX010000007.1:8635-54896 GCA_964430305.1 uncultured Chryseobacterium sp. | reverse complement strand
CAACACCGATTGCAATGACAATGATCCTGCTATTAACCCGAACACCGTTTGGTATTTAGATGCGGATGCAGATGGATATTACGTTTCAACTTTAATTCAATGTACTTCGCCAGGTGCTGGATACAACACCACCGGTGGTATCAGTGATGATTGCAACGACAACAATCCTGCAATCAATGCCGGTGCAACAGAAACCTGTAACCTCATTGATGACAATTGCAACGGACAGATTGACGAAGGAGTTCAAAACACATATTACCAAGATGCTGATGGAGATACATACGGAAACAGTGCCGTTACAACTTTAGCTTGTACTCAGCCTGCTGGATACGTATCGGACAACACCGATTGTAATGATGCAGATGCGACCATCTACCCCGGTGCAAATGAAACATGTAACGGTATAGATGATGACTGTGATACACAAATAGACGAAGGGGTTTTAACTACCTATTACGTAGATGCTGATGGTGATGGATTTGGTGATGCCGCTCAGTTTACTCAAGCTTGTTCTCAACCTGCGGGGTACGTTTTAGACGACACCGATTGCGATGATCTGAACCCTGCCGTATACCCTGGTGCTACTGAAGTATGTAACCTTATTGATGATAACTGCGACAACCAAATTGACGAAGGGGTGCAAACTACCTTCTATCAAGATATTGATGGCGATGGATATGGTGACAATTCAAATTCGATTGATGCCTGCGTGCAGCCCGCTGGATTTGTTTTAGACAATACCGATTGTGTTGACAACAACGCTTCAATCAATCCTGGTGTCACTGAGATTTGCAATGAAATAGACGATAACTGCGACAATCAAATAGATGAGGGGGTACAAACAGCCTACTATGCAGACCTAGACCTTGATGCGTTTGGCGATGTATTAAATGACACTCTTGCCTGCACTCAACCTACAGGATATGTTCTAGATAATACCGATTGCAATGATAATGACTCTGCAATTAACCCGAACACCGTTTGGTATTTAGATGCGGATGCAGATGGGTACTACGTTTCAACTTTAACACAATGTATCTCTCCGGGTATTGGATATAACACTGCTGGTGGAGTGAGTGGCGATTGTGATGACACCAACGCATCTATAAATGCAGGGGCTTCAGAATCATGCAACAATGTAGATGACGATTGCTCAGGTGTTGTCGATGACAACTTGGTTTATGTAATTTATTACGCCGATACCGATGGCGATGGATTTGGCGACCCGTTGGTAGATACGCTTTCATGTATTTCTGTAACAGGTTACATTCTTGACAATACAGATTGTAATGATGCTGACGCGTCCATTAATCCAAACACGGTTTGGTATGAAGATGCTGATGCTGATGGATACTATGTAAATATTGTTATTCAGTGTGCATCACCAGGTGCATCTTTCAACACCACCGGAGGAACCAGCGGGGATTGTGATGACAACAACTCCGCAATAAATGCTGGCGAATCTGAAATATGCAATGAAATTGATGACAACTGTAATGCTCTTGTTGACGAAGGTGTACAAACTACCTATTACTTCGATGCTGATTTAGACGGGTTCGGTGATTTGAATACAGACACGCTAGCATGTGCTGCCCCAATTGGATATGTAGTATCAAACACAGACTGCAATGACAATGACAATTCAATTAACCCTGCTGGTGTTGAAATTTGCAATGGCATTGATGAAAACTGCAACACACAAATAGATGAAGGAGTTTTAACCACCTATTACGCTGATCTGGATGGTGATACTTTTGGTAATGCGGCTAATGATTCGTTGGCGTGTTCACTACCTATTGGATACGTAACGGACAACTCAGATTGTAACGACAATGATGCATTTTACAACCCATTAACAATTTGGTATCTTGATGCAGATGGTGATGGTTTCTACATTGACAGTTTAATACAGTGTGATCAACCAAGTAATGACTACACAGTTGTTCTTGGAACATTAGGTGACTGTAATGACCTTGATTCAAATATCAATGCAGCTGCTCCGGAAATTTGCAATACAATCGACGACAACTGTGATGGTCAAATTGATGAGGGTGTAACACCTGTTACATATTACGCAGACTTAGACGGTGATGGCTTTGGTGACATCTTCAACGATTCACTTGCATGTGCTCAACCTGTTGGCTACACATTAGACAACACTGATTGCAATGACACTGAAATTCTCATTAATCCTGCTGCAACTGAGATTTGCAATGACATTGATGACAATTGCAACGGCTTTGCTGACGAAGGTTTAACTAGTGGCGAATGTGCAGATATTGATAATGATGGATTGAATGGGTACAACGATATTGATGATGACAACGATGGAATGCTTGACACTGTGGAAATGTTAACCGCCATAAACAATGGCGATACAGATGGTGATGGCCTACTCGACCATCTCGATCTAGACAGTGATAATGATGGAATTTTTGATGTCATAGAAAATTTGGGAACAGACCCAGACAGCGATGGAATGGTTGGACAAGGTGGAATAGTTGACAACAACTTCGATGGGCTTGATGATGGTCTTGGAATTAATGGAACACTTCCGCTTGACACCGACTTAGATGGAACCCCGAATTTCCAAGATTTAGACAGCGATGCGGACACGGTGCCAGACTCAATAGAAAATGACAACAACAATGATGGTGTTTCATTAGATGATACTGATGCAGATGGAAACTATGACTTCTTGGATTCTGACGATGACGGTGACGGATTACTCACAAGCGTAGAATGGGACTACAACCTAGATGGAAATAGTCCAGATGATTGCGACTACGATGGCGTACCCAACTATTTAGATGCTGACGCTTGTCAATTGTTTATTCCAGAAGGATTTTCGCCAAATGGAGACGGTACAAACGACACGTTCGTAATCGAAAACTACCCTCCTGCTTCAACCATTAAAATTCAAATTTTCAATCGTTGGGGATCAGAAGTTTTTGCCTCAGACAATTATCTCAATGATTGGACAGGAGATGAACTTCCCGTTGGCACATATTACTATATCATACAATTCAGCACGGAAGCGCAAGGCACTGCTGGGTACTTAACACTTTGGAGATAAAATCATGAAACTAAATCATATTTTAAGCATAGGCTGTCTATTTGTAGCGGCACTCGCTTGGTCACAACAAGACCCTCAATCCTCTTTGTATCAATTCAATCCGTTAGCAGTGAATCCTGCTTATGCAGGAAGTGCAGAAGGCCTACAAGCAAATGTTCTGTATCGATCACAATGGACAGGCTTACCCGGAGCACCGAAAACCTTTACAGCTAATATTCACGCTCCCATTTCGAATGAGTCTCTCGGATTGGGACTAGCCGTTTCGAATGACCAAATAGGCGTGTTTAAAAGAACTCAAGCAACAGCAGTTGGGGCTTACCATTTAAAAATGAAAACGTGGCGCTTGGCTTTTGGTCTGCAGTTGTCATTTTCACAATACAGCATTGGATTATCTGGTGTAAACCACAGTATTGATGGAAGTATCGACAACGCCTTTAGTGCAGATTTCAATGAGTCAACTATCAATTTTGGCACTGGCTTGTTCGCTTATGGCAAAAACTGGTATGGCAGCATTGCCATGCCTCATTTCAGAAAAAATGTACTTTCTGTGAATACCACCCAACTTGATTTAACTGCGTTTGAAACACCCCATATTTTTGCGCAAGCTGGATATATTCACACCATTAATCCGATGTGGTCTATTAAACCAAATACAATGATCAAATATGTATCTGGTGCACCAATAAGTATTGACCTAAATGCTGTTGGATACTACAAAAAGCTTGTTGGAGTTGGTGTTGGCTACAGATCAGATAAAAGTATAGTTGCCCTCACTGAAATTCAGCTGCATCCGTTCTTGAAAGTTGGTTATGCGTATGATTTCGGATTATCAAATCTGGCCACTTATGCGGCTAGCTCGCATGAATTTTTCTTGCGATACGCTATTGGACAAAAAGGTATTCACATCTCCCCTAGATTATTTTAATTATGAAATTTAGAATTCTCGTTGCAATTCTCGCAGCCCTGATCATTGTAAGTTGCGGGCAAAAAGCTCAGGTCAAATATGCTCAAGACCTATACAAGGCTAAGGCGTATGCCGAAGCCATAGAAATGGTCAACGCAATGAAATCCCCAACTGAAGAGGCATATACCATTGCAGGAAATAGCCAGTATCAACTCAGAAACATGGGTGCAGCCGTTAGCGCATATGAAAAAGCTGGAACTGCGGTTTTAAGTGACTCAGATAAAATAAAATATGCTGAAGCGCTTAAAGAAATGGGTGACATGAAAAAAGCTAACCAAATCATGAATTCCATTTTCAACAAAGAACTTTACAAAGATGAAATTGCTCAATTTGCGGACGCTTCAAATCTGATAGAAAACAAAATTAAAATTGAAACCTTGATTGCTGAAAAAGATTGGAATGAAGCTCTTCCATTTTACTACAATGACTCTCTGTTTTATTTAACCAACTACCAAGAAAAATTTTCTCCAAAATCGAATTTTAGATATGATAACAAACCGTTTGTTCAAATAACATCAAAAACTGCAATCAATGATCAATTGAAAGCATTAAACACAGAGGTCAATGATGGTCCTGTTTGTGCAAACTCCTATACTGTCATATTTAATAGAAGCGTAGCTTCTGCCAAAGATACTCCCGCACACATTGCTCTTTTTGAAAAGTCTAATGAGACTTTAACAAATAAAAAAGCAACTCAAATTTCATTTTGCAATGATTCTTTGAGTTATATGCATCCTGCTTTCAGAGGTTCAAGTAACCAACTGGTTTTCGTTTCAAATCACAATTTTGAAACAAATTCAAAAGAAAACAATTTCAACATATACATCACCTCAAAAGACTTTGTTAATGGTGGCGAATGGGAAACTCCAAAGCCGATCTCAACTGCAATTAACTCAAAATACGACGAGTTATTCCCAACGTTTTTGAATGATAGTATTTTGGCTTTCGCCTCTCAACGACCCAATGGATTGGGCGGATTAGACATTTATACTTCAACACTGAATAAAAACGGAACATGGTCTGCGCCAAGACTTATGCCTGCGCCATTGAATTCAAGCTTTGACGATTTCCATCTCATTTCGGACAGAAAACAAAAAAACAGCTATTTCATTTCTTCAAATAGAGAAGGCAGCGATGATATTTTCAGTGTGAATTTACCTGATAATCTAAAAGGCCAATGGAAAATTGAACTTATACATGGAAAAACAGTTCAGCCATTAGCAAACTTTCCTATGACCTTACAAACTGAGGTTGGAGGAGATGATAAAATTTCAATCCTTACTAACAATGATGGTACTTTCGATGGAATTCAAGACGGAGGTATCAATACGGTTTCTGCTAATTTTTTCAAAACCACACAAATTACATATCCTGAAAAGGAACATAGTTTCTTCACCACTACCTACCAAACCATTGCTTTATTGCCAATTGAAAAATGGATGGTGTCGGGAATTGTTACGGACAGCAAATCAAAATCACCATTACCTGGTGTGGAAGTTCTCATTGAAGGAACTAGCACCGCAAGAAGTATGACCAATGAATTTGGATATTTCGAAACAACCTTAGAGGATTTAAATGAAACTAGCCTTGGTCAATTAACGTTAACTCTTCGAGGCTACGAGATTAAAAAGCTCAAAAATGTCAATCTTTTCTCAGAAACAACTCAAATTGATTTGAATAAGAAAAATGATTTAGCTCTTACTCGTGTCATTCAAATTGGAGACAATCTAAGTGACCTACTTAAATTAGACCCCATCTATTTTGAATATGCGAAATTTGATATTACTTCACAAGGAGCTTCTCAACTAGATAAAATTGTTGAGATTTTAAAAAGCAAATCAAACCTTGTTATTGAATGCGGATCACACACTGACTGCATTGGATCAGCGAGCATCAATCAAAACCTTTCAAACCAACGCGCGAAAGCAACGGCTGACTACCTCATATCACATGGCGTAAACGCTAAACAAATTACCTACAAAGGATTTGGTGAAACGAAGCCAATCACAGATTGTGAGTGCGATGAAAATGATCTTGCCAACTGTGACGAAGAAAAATTAGCTCTGAATCGTAGAACAGAATTCCGTGTTATTAAAGACTTGGATCCTGAAAGAACTAAAAAAGATCAAGAAACCATTTTAGTTGTTAAGGAAAAGAACTTCGAGAAAATCATTGCTGAAAAATCCGTTGGTGTAGAACCAGATAATATTTTAAAATGGTTAGACTCCGGGGTGAATGAGTTTGAAATGGATCCGAAAATCAAATCAAAGCTTGAAAGCAATCCCTACTTACCGAAGAAGATTTTCTTCACTGTTCAAATTGGTGCATTCAGTGAAAATGTAAAACCTGAATTTTATAGTGGTCTTTTCCCTGTGTTTGTTGAGAAAGATGAAATTGTTTTCACGCGCATTTGTACCGGTAAGTTCACCAATTATGAAAGTGCTGAGCAAGCATTAATCAAATTACTAGCGCGTTACCCAGACGCATTCATTGCGGCGTACAAAGGCGGCAAGCGCGTTCCCGTTCAGGAAGCACACAAGGAATAACGGCGCACATCTATTTTTTTTCAAGGGAGTCAAGGAAACTTGACTCCTTTCTCTTATTTTTACAATCTAACCTCTAATTAAAAAAACAAACATGTCTGAAGTTGCATCACAGAAAAGTCATCCGAAGGGATTATATCTATTATTCTTTACCGAAATGTGGGAGCGTTTTAGCTACTACGGAATGCGCGGAATCCTAATCCTGTACTTAACCAAACAATGGATGGAAGGTGGTTTAGCAATCGACGAAAAAGAGGCTTCCCTGATTTATGGATTTTTTACAGGCTTTGTATATTTTACCCCAATAATTGGTGGGTGGTTAGCAGACAAGTTTATTGGTCAACGAATGGCAATTACCATTGGAGGTATTACCATGATGGCGGGTCAGTTTGTTCTTTTCGCCATCAACACCCAAGTAGGCCTTTACATTGGACTTTTACTTTTAATTATTGGTAATGGTTTCTTCAAACCAAACATCTCTACCCTAGTTGGTCAATTGTATTCCAACAATGATCCAAGAAGGGACTCTGCCTTTTCAATTTTCTACATGGGTATTAATTTAGGTGCATTCCTTGCCCCACTTGTGATTGGTCTTTTCGCAGAAAATTTGTTTGCGGTTAAAAATGAAGCCGGTGAAATTGTAACATACGGATATAAATATGGATTTTTAATCTCTGGAATAGGCATGTTACTTGGTCAATTGTTATTCAATTCTTTGGCTAGTAAATATCTTGGCCACTTGGGTAAAGCTCCAGCTAAATCGGCCGAGACTAGCCTAGAAGAGTCTAAAAACACCAATGCACCTTTATCAAAAGAAGAAAAACAGCGAATGACTGTCATTTTCATTTTAACTGCTTTTGTGGTTTTCTTCTGGGCTGGCTTCGAACAAGCAGGTTCTTCACTGAGCTTATACACCGACAAATTTATTGACAGAACTGTTGGAACATTCGAAATTCCCACTTCATGGTTTCAATCTGTAAACCCGTTATTTATTGTAGCCCTAGCTCCTTTATTCGCAATGTTTTGGACAAGCAATATTGGAAAGAAATTTTCAACCCCTGTAAAAATGGGAATGGGAATGATTCTTCTTGGTATTGGCTTCTTTTTCATGCTAGGTGCTGTAGCAGAACGTGGTGGAGAAAACCCAGATGTGGCGGTAAAAGCGAGCCTAATTTGGTTGGTTCTCACATACCTCATACACACAATTGGTGAATTGGCCCTTTCTCCCGTTGGATTATCAGTTGTTACAAAACTGGCTCCTGTTAAATTTGCATCGCTCATGATGGGAGTATGGTTGTTATCAAGCTTCTTGGCTAATATCATTGGCGGTTTTGTTGCTGCCTATGTAGAGGCACTTGGTGCTTTTGCCATATTCGCAACAATTGCTGGTTTTGTTATATTTCTTGGCATGATTATGATAGTCTTGAAAAATCCAATTTTAAAAATGATGCATGGCATCAGATAAGATCTGAAACAATGAAAAAAACAGCAATTCTTTTTACTTTATTAATTTCAGCATTGACTTTCAATGCGCAAACCAATGTTAACCTAAAATGGGAAAATGACATGAACGTTTGCATTCAGCAGAGCATGTCAACAAAAAAACCAATCATGTTGTTTTTTACTGGAAGTGACTGGTGTGGGTGGTGCATGAGACTTCAGAAAGAAGTTTTTCAAACACCTGAATTCTCAGCTTGGGCCAGCGAAAATGTTATTTTAATGGAAGTGGATTTTCCAAGAAAAACTGTTCTTCCTGAAAACATTCGTCAGCAAAACAATCAGTTGCAAGGCAGCTTCGCTGTTCGAGGATACCCAACTGTTTTCTTTGTTAATCCTGCATTGGGAGAAGACGGAAAAATTGCTTTGAATAGTTTGGGTCAAACCGGATACCAGCAAGGAGGACCTACATCTTGGATTACCAGTGTAAGTGCCTTCCTGAAGAAATAAAGAATTCTTATGAAAAAAAAGGCCCCTGATGGGGCCTTTTTCATGAACACAAATGTAAAATAATTGTTATGATTTCTGCCGCAAACTTTTGACAAACACTAATCCTAAACTATCTTGCGGCCACTAAATTTACTTTTATGAGTGAGACAGCTAAGTTAATCATTGACGGAAAAGAGTACGAACTTCCCATGTTCACGGGTTCAGCGAACGAAAAAGCAATAGACATAACTAAATTGCGCGATTTGACCGGTTGCGTTACTCTAGATAGTGGTTACAAAAACACAGGCGCCACAAAGAGCGCCATTACATTTCTAGACGGTGAAGAAGGGAAATTGTGGTACAGAGGGTACCCCATTGAACAAATTGCTGAATACGGTAGCTTTTTGGAAGTGGCCTACTTACTCATATACGGAGACCTTCCAACAGAAAAAGAACTCAGATATTTCACTGAAAGCATAAGCCATCATACCCTTGTGCATGAAGACATGAAGCGCTTCTATGAAGCCTATCCAACACATGCGCATCCTATGGGCGTATTGTCTTCCATGATTGCTTCCATGTCTACTTTCTATCCTGAATCTCAAAACCCGAATAATTTCAAAGACATTGAACTAACCATTCATCGTCTCATGGCAAAAATGCCAACTCTAGCTGCACAAGCATTTAAAGTAAGTATTGGTCACCCCATCATTTACCCAAAAAATGCATACAGCTACACGCAAAATTTCTTGCACATGATGTTCGCATTGCCCACGTTTGAGTATGAGATTGACCCTGTGATTGACGATGCTTTGAACAAATTACTGATCTTACACGCTGACCATGAACAAAACTGTTCAACTTCAACTGTGCGTATGGTTGGTTCATCTCAAAGCAATTTATACTCTTCCATTTCAGCAGGTATTGCTGCACTTTGGGGACCCTTACATGGTGGAGCAAACCAAGCGGTAATTGAAATGCTTGAACGCATTAAAAATGATGGCGGAAACGTTGCCAAATTTGTGGAAAAGGCGAAGGATAAAAATGATCCATTCCGTCTCATGGGATTCGGACACCGCGTATACAAGAACTTTGATCCACGTGCGCGCATCATTAAGAAAGCTTGTGATGATGTACTAAATAAACTTGGCATACACGACCCAGTTCTAGATATTGCAAAACAACTTGAAGAAGTAGCGTTGAAAGATCCTTATTTCGTTGAGAGAAAATTGTATCCGAATGTGGACTTCTATTCTGGAATCATATACAGAGCTATTGGTATTCCAACCGAAATGTTCACTGTTATGTTTGCTCTAGGTCGCCTACCGGGTTGGATTGCACAATGGAAAGAAATGGTTGAACAAGGTGAACCAATTGGACGTCCAAGACAAATTTATACTGGTCATGATCTTCGTGATTATGTACCAATTGCAAAAAGAGGTTAAACATGTTGGGCTGCACTTGCAGCCCATTTTTTTCATAGATAATGGAACAAGGAAACGTATCAATTCAAAAAAACAACGGTGTTGCAACCATCACCTTCTTTCACCCACAGAGCAACTCTTTACCTGGTGCTCTGCTGAGAGAATTAGCCAATACAATAACTTTGGTTGGAAATGATTCCGAAGTCAAAATCGTCATTCTGAAGAGTGAAGGCGAAAAAGCCTTTTGTGCAGGCGCTAGTTTTGACGAACTAATCGCCATTGATTCAAAAGAATCGGGACTCACTTTTTTCACCGGTTTTGCTTTGGTTATCAATGCTCTTCGAAATATTCCACAATTGGTTATAGGTCGAGTTCAAAACAAAGCCGTTGGTGGTGGTGTGGGTATAGCTGCCTCTGTTGACTATTGCTTTGCCACAACTCAAGCATCTGTTAAATTAAGTGAACTCGTAGTAGGAATTGGTCCATTCGTAGTTGGTCCTGCCGTTCAAAGAAAAATTGGATTATCCGCCATGTCTCAATTGGCGATCAATGCAAGTGAATGGCAATCTGCCCAATGGGCTCGTGAAAAGGGCTTGTATGCAGAGGTCTTCGACACGGCTGAAGAAATGGATAATGCCATAGAAAACCTTGCTCAAAAGCTTTGCAATAGCAATCCTGAAGCCATGTCTGAATTGAAAAAGATTTTCTGGGAAGGCACTGAAAATTGGGACAAACTACTAACAGAGCGAGCGGGAATTTCAGGACGTTTGGTCTTGAGTGATTTCACCAAAGCTGCTATTCAGAAATTCAAACAGAAATAACTACGGATTTAATTTTAGGTTTTGTTTATCGAAAAGTGACTTCAATCCTGAAACAAATTCTCCCCAGTTATCAAACTCTTCTTGGTAAACAACACCTACACCTTGTGTGTAAGGGCTTTGTGTAACTGCCGTTAAGCGCTGGTTGTTACTTTCATTGTACACCATTAACTTCACCCTTCCATCGCGCGTTATGTTGTACTCAATGCGAATATCGCCAATGTAGTTTGTGCTTTGATTTTCTGAGTTTCCACGAGCCACTCCAAAGTTTCCGCTCACCGTAATGCGGTCATTAAATAACTGCGTAGAAAGAGCCAACTCAATTTCTTCATTCGAAATTTTATCTCCGGGACGATAGTTAAATCCAAGATCAAAATCATCACTAATTTGACTTAACCAATTTGAAATTTGTGAACTCAATAATTCACTACCGTTGTTCGCCAGCCCAACTCCGCCGCCGTTTTGTTGAGCCGCTTGCGTAATGTTTGGTGGAGAAACGAAACGCCCCATCACCAAAAGGGCAAAGGCCTGTCTGTTTCGTTCTTGCTCTGTTGAAATAACGCTGGCCACGCGCGATTTTACCAATTCATCTGATTGCGGTAGTTCAATGTCAAATCCAATTGTAGGATTCATCATTTTACCTTGCAAATTCATAAGCAAATTCACTGGTGCACGCTTGCCGTTGTTTTGAGTTGGATCGCCTAAAAGATCATTCAAATTTGCAGAGGCCTTATAGACTGCTTTTAAATCAAGTTCACCTTTTAATGGGTCACCATACCATGCAATGTATCCGCCTGGTTTGACCGCGAAAGGCTTATTCACCAAATTCTTCAAGGTGAATAAATAAGTTCCCTCTGTTACTTCCAAAAACCCGTACATACCAAGTGAACTTAACTGATTCACCGTTAGAGACAAGTGCCCCTTGCCTCTTCCCCTCATGACGTCACCAACGGCCTCATCGAAAATAACTTGAAACTCGGCATCCTCAGTAACGTCCAATTGCATGTTCAAAGACAATCCACTTAAGTCTGCTTTGGGCTCTGACTTTTTTACGGTGTCTAATGGATTCACAAATCGAATAAACGAGTCGAACTGTTGATCACCTGAGGATGACATCGGTAAATTAAAGGTGGTTCCCTTTTCGCTTTTCATGACAATCTCAAATTCAGTTTTATCATCATGTCCGCTTATCTCAGCATACCCTGTTGCGTAGGCTCTTCCGTAAAAGTCACTGTTGTCATCTTCAGTCGTGTTCATGACCAACATAGGCTTTTCCATTTCAATAAACACATCGTAACTCCAATTGGAAAACTCTTCATGGAATACCTGACCTGTTGCAGTTCCTGCGTGGTTTTCTTCATCTATTAATTTCACGTTCGCAAAAGCAAACATGTCCTTTGTAATTTTTATCTTATCTGAAAGTGTGTAAGTGGTTTGTAAGAATGGGACTCCAATTTTGGTGTTCTGAAGAAACAATTCGCCATTCAATTTGGGTGATTCTGGTTCACCCTGCACACTGAGCATAGTTGATGCTTTTCCTTCTAACGTCAGCACATCTGGACCCAAAAAGGCGTTGAGAACATTCAAGTCAAAAGCATTCAACGTCACCAAGAAATCTAACGAGTTTTTTTCCTCAAATGGTAAGTATGACCCCGCAAATCGCAGCGGAGTTAAACCCGCTTGATCCAATTCGCCATCAACCCGAACTTTTTTCTTCCCCGGATCCCATGCGCTCTTCAGACAAACACTTCCCAATTCGTATTCATTCAATTTCAAATCGGATAGTGTTAAATCCGCTGATGCAATGGGGCTATCATACAAATTTCTCAAAGCCACATTTCCATCTAACTCACCAAACAATTTCATGGATTCACCCAAGTACGGATTCAATTGGTCTAAATTCATGTTGTTCAATTCCACACTTAATTGCTCATAGGGTGAATCTGAAACCACACCGTTGATTGCAATCAGCTGACTGCCCTGACGCAAACCGAATTGACTGACCGCCAGCTCATTCTCACAGATATCAATTTCACCTTGATCATTGAAATACCAATTTCCGCCATTAAGTTGTATTGAACTTTGATCAAATTCAAAACGCAAATCAGTTAAACTTCTTAGGAAAAACACCCCATTGATATCACCCTTTAACCAATCTGATGCTGTGCCCCAGGTAAGCGCGGTAAATATGGTATCACCTAACGAACGTGTATCCAATGAAACTTCGTTCACAACAACTTCAGATTCATTCAAAACCTGTTCCGCACTAAGAACAAAATAAATGGATCCGTCTGCTCTTGAAATGTCAGCTACAGCATTTCGAACCTCAATGTTTTCGTATGAAATATAATCCGTACCAAATGTTCCAGACAACACCCTGTTCGATTCATTCACTTCAAAATTGAGTGAGGTTCCTGTTGCCAGTGATAACTCAGGAATGAATGCAGCTTGAATAAAATCAAAGTCTTTAATTCGCGCAGTTAAATTGAAATTTTGTTGCGCATGCTCACGCTTGCTCGGCTCAAATCCTGGTAAAATTTCAGAGAGAATATCTTGAACAGCATATCCCAACTCATTGAATTTAAATTCACCCAACAACTCTATTTTTCCAATCTCAGAATTTAAAGTGAGATGCCTTTGGTCACCTTGTTCAGCATCAAGCGTAAAATATTCAATGGTGTTGACTTGTTCATTTTTCGTGTAAGAAACATTACTTCCTGTCAACTCGCCCTGCATCTCATTGATATCTAAGCTTTCTAATGACGCATGAAATTCACCTTCCAAAATGACGTCTCCCGGATCTTCAACAATCCCAATTTTACTCAGATTCAACTGTTGTAAATTCAAATCGAAATCAAGAATTGGGGCCGGCGTTGAAAAATCAATTTGTCCATCAAAGTCCAATTGAACATTGGCATCTTGAACCTGCAGATGCCCGTTGTAAAATTGCTTTTTAAAAGTACCATCTGTTGTAATGTTTCTATAGGTATATCCCATTAAACCGCATTCTTGAATATCTCCCTTGAAATACAGTTCTAAATCTTGAAGTTTTGTGCCGCTCCCCTCAATTTCGAGATTAGCTGTTACAATACCTAAATCTTGATTTTGGTAATATTCAGCTATGTTGAACTGCTTCAATTCAAGCTTACCAGAGTAGTTCAAATTATCTTGTAATCCACTTACTTTTAATTGTGTGTACAACGATCCAATATCTGAATTGAAGTTACCTTCAAGTTCGGCACTTTCTGCTGATCCAGCAACATTCCCCTTGAATTCCAATGTTCCGAGATATGCCAAGTTAACGGGCAAAGGCAACGCGTTGTTCTCATTGAAGGGATAATTGGGAATTTGAATGAGGTCTGCATAGGTGAGTTGCATGTTCTCTGTTTCAAACGCGTATGAAAAGTCTTCATTTCCCGATAGGTTTTTCAACTGCAAATTACCCGAAACATAGGTATCCTCTCCCGTTTCAATTTGAATACCATTTAGTCTTAAATCGCGCAGTGTCCCTGTTACTTGTCCGCGCATGTTGAATTGCTGATTCAACCCGTCCACCTCGTGTGAAAATGCTGTAAAATCTGAAGGTTTCAGCTTCAAATCGGAAATATTCACTTGTATTTGCATTAATGAATCCGCATATTTCCATTGCGCGGTATCAGTCACTGATAATGATAGATCGCCTACAATTTGACTATTTCCACTTGCGAAAAACAAGTCTGTAACTGCATAACTCAATTCTGAAATGTGAACGCATCCATGCAATTGACTGACTTCAAATTTCGACTTCGATTCTTTAAAATTAGCTTTTTCAATGGTTGCAAATACATCTGACTTCTCCATGATAAAATCAGAAACTTGTACGGTAAGATGATTCAATTCAAACTGCTCAAAATTCCATTCGCGTTCGTCACCTGCTATCGCATTTTCATTTTTGTAAATCAAGTGCATGTTTTCCATGACCAAGGACTGTATTTTGAAAGACCCATCTGAAGGCTCTGTAGAAGAGGGAGTATCGCTTGAAAAATATTCAGTTAGAAAATGATAGTTCCAATGCTCTTCACTTTTGTATTTAAGCAGTTTAGCGGTCCCATCTTTCAATTGAATTCCTTCAATCTGAAAAGCTCCCGTGGAAAAATGATAATCATAATCTGTAATGGTGAAAGATGGAACACTCACCAACGTGTCTTGCTTTTGATCAAGTATAAGTAAATCAGTAAAATGAACTTCACCCCACAAATCAATCTGAAGCTCATTGATTCGAACGGTAGTATTCCATTCTTTACTAAAATATTCTGAAGCTTTGTGGGCAAGCCACGTTTGAACGGCGTGTACTTGCAACAACAACACGATTGATAATATTAAAACCAAGGGTGAAAAAAACAGCCACAACAGCACGCGTATTAGTCGCCTTTTGGTTGGCACTTGCGCAACTGATTTCGATTCCAATTCTTGGGTGGTGTCCACTTGGGCCATGTAACAAATATAACCGCTAACGAGGGCCCAAAATTGTGCCTATTTCAATACTACTGACAATGAATCGTTGAATTTTTTCATTTCGTCAATAAACGCTTCTCTATTTTCGGGCGAAATGATGATGAGCAATGAATTTCCTTTATAAATCGCCAATCTGTTCAGTGATAACGCAGGACTAGAAATTGGATTTCGTGTATACACAACTGATGTCACTTCACGCAAATTAACTTTGGGAAAAGGCATAAAGCCGGAAACCACTTTCAATGTACCGTCAGAGAAAATGGTATACTTTGTATTCAGTAGAAATGAGCCTACAAAAAGCAACACTCCAATTGTAATCCACACCGATTGTGGCTCGTCTCTAAACTGAAAAAAACCTGACCCTATCAACAATAAAAGTATGGGACCGAACAACCACCAGCTGATTGCACTTTTCATTTGAAAGATGCGGGAATGCATTAGAAAATTGAATTTGAAACCGCCTGAAAAAAACGAATGTATGCTGTTGGATGCAAAATCAATAAAAATAACAGTCCGTATATAGCTCCTGAAATATGTGCATCATGAGCTATTCCGGTGCCCGATTTTTTATTCATGTAATACTCCAATCCAAAAAATAAAATGACAGCTGCCCATCCGGGCAAGGGTAAAATGAAAAAGAATAACAATTCTACATCAGGAAACAATACCATGAAAAACATCATAACCGCCGACACACCTCCGCTTGCTCCAATGCTTTGGTAATAGGCATTGTTGTGCTGTTTATACATGGCAGGAATAGTCGCAAATAAAACAGCCCCAACAAATAAAATCACATAGAGTTCTGACTTCATTTGACTCTCGACCGCATTCCCGAAACTGAACAAAGCAAACAAGTTAAAGAACAAATGTCCGATGTCTTTGTGAAGCGCCGCGTGTGTTATAAGCCTGAAATACTCTTGATTATGCTTAACGCGGTATGGTTGAAGTGAAAATTTATTTAGCACATCATATTTAGAAAAGCTTAACCACGAGATAAGCCCTATTATTATACACAAAAGATTTGTTACTGAAAGATGCATTTATTTTAACTTGAATGATCACTCACTATAAGCCACCTACCATCGATTCGTTTCCAAAGCAACGTAAAATGACCAGATAATGTATCTGAGCTTCGAAATAAATTCCAACGACCATCAGCATAAGCCTCTTCTCCGCTCAAAACTTCAATTCTGAGATTTTCAAACTTCAGCTGACCCATTGCTTCTTGAGATGGATATGCCTTTTGATAACGTAACAGTGAGGCCTTCCATCCCATTGTTACTCCGTCTTTACTCAAAAAACGCAATGAATCACTTCGCCAATACCCGTCCATAAAACCCTCTAGATTGCCGCTGTTCCAGACATCTTGTTGCTTTTTCATGACGTTTCGAATATCATATTGAATATCTGATTTATCAACGCATGCAAAAATGCCAAGTGCAAGAATGGAATATATGAGAAGTTTAAACATTGAATCTAAAATGCATGATATCTCCATCTTGCACCACATATTCTTTTCCTTCAACTGCCATTTTCCCTACTTCTTTTACAGCTGCCTCTGACTTGTAATTCAAGAAATCAGCGAGCTTAATCACTTCGGCGCGAATAAATCCTTTTTCGAAGTCTGTATGAATAACTCCTGCGGCCTGCGGTGCAGTATACCCTTCGTAAATGGTCCAAGCTCGAACTTCTTTAACTCCAGCAGTGAAATAGGTTTTCAACTTCAATAATGAATAAGCCGCTTTGATGAGTTTTGAAACTCCGGGTTCTTCTAGACCCAGATCTTCGAGAAACATTTGACGTTCTTCATATGTCTCAAGAGATGCAATATCTGCTTCAATTGCAGCACCAATAGTTAAAACCTCGGCACCTTCATCTTTTACTGCTTCGCGAACTTGCTCTACATAGGCGTTTCCATTTTTAACAGAAGTCTCTTCCACATTGCATAAATAAAGAACAGGCTTTGAGGTAAGCAATTGAAGATCTTTTAAAAGGAAAGACTCATCATCATTGTTTGGAACAACTGTGCGCGCGCTTTTTCCGGTTTCAAGGGCGGACTTCAATCTTTCCATGTAATCGAATTGTTTCTTTGCAAGTGCGTCACCTGCTTTGGCAGCACGTTGCACTTTGGCAATTCTAGCTTCAACACTTTCAAGATCTTTCAATTGCAATTCAATATCAATAATCTCTTTGTCACGCACTGGATTCACGCTTCCGTCTACGTGCACCACATTCGGGTCATCAAAACAACGAAGCACATGAATAATAGCGTCAGTTTCACGAATATTTGCAAGAAATTTATTCCCCAATCCCTCACCTTTCGAAGCCCCTTTAACTAAACCAGCAATATCAACAATTTCTATTGTTGTAGGCACAATGCGCTCTGGAGTAATGAGCTCTGCAAGTTGTGTAAGTCTCTCATCTGGAACCGTTATGGTTCCTACATTGGGTTCAATGGTACAGAATGGAAAGTTCGCTGCTTGCGCTTTCGCATTGGATAAACAATTAAACAAGGTGGACTTTCCAACGTTCGGTAGTCCTACAATTCCACATTTCAATGCCATACGTACTTATTATAAAAAAATTTTCATTTGTTCGTGTATTCTAGCGGCCTCTGCTTTTGCAGCCTTCGCGTAATCTTCAGGTGAATTTGAAGCATATTGAATGGATCTGCTCGCGTTGATGAGCAGCCCAACATCTTGATTCATTCCGTATTTTACCACTTCTTCCAAACTTCCGCCTTGAGCCCCCACACCCGGCACCAGCAGAAAATGGTCTGGAATAATGGCTCGTATATCTTTTAGCCATTCGGCTTTAGTAGCTCCAACTACAAACATGGTGTTCTCAGGTGTTCCCCAACTTGAAACTTCTTTCAAAACCTTTTCATACAAGCGGTCGCTTGCCCCTTGCTCCAGTTGAAAGTCGAAAGCTCCTGCATTCGAAGTTAGAGCCAATACAATAGCCCATTTGTCGTTGAATTGAAGAAAGGGCTCAACGCTGTCTCTTCCCATATAGGGTGCAACGGTGATACTATCAAAATTCAATTTTTCAAAGAAAGCTTTCGCGTATTGGGTAGATGTATTTCCTATATCTCCGCGTTTTGCATCTGCAATGGTGAAATGTTCATTGCCAATGTAACTCACAGTCTCTTGAAGCAATTCCCAGCCTTCAATTCCCATGGCTTCATAGAATGCTAAATTGGGTTTGTATGCTACGCAATGTTCACGCGTTGCATCTATAATGGCTTTGTTAAACTCTAGTGGTGAAACACCCTGCGGAATTTTTGATACATCCGTATCTAGACCAACACAAAGGAATGTTTTGCGTTCGCGAATCCGCTGTATTAATTCTTTTCTATTCATGCAGACATTCCTCCTTCTTTCAATTTCTCTGTATTTTCAGCTAATTTAAGCGCTTCAATTACTTCTTCAATTTCACCGTTCATTGCCGCATCTAGATTGTACAATGTAAGGTTGATGCGATGATCCGTGATTCGTCCTTGCGGGTAGTTATAGGTTCGAATTTTCGCACTTCGGTCACCCGTGCTTACAAGAGATTTTCTCATTCTAGCTCTTTCCTCTTGTCTTCGGTTCACCTCTGCCTCAAAGATTCTTGTGCGAAGCACTGTCATGGCTTTCTCAAAGTTTTCATGTTGACTTCTTCCTTCCTGACACGCTACAATAACACCTGTTGGAGCGTGTGTTAGTCGAACCGCAGATTCGGTTTTATTCACGTGCTGGCCCCCCGCACCGCTTGCTCTATAAGTATCGCGTTGAATATCTGCCATGTTTATGACTACATCAAATTCCTCTGCTTCTGGCAAAACTGCCACAGTAGCTGCTGATGTATGCACCCGACCTTGCGTTTCAGTTGCAGGTACGCGTTGAACGCGATGCACACCACTTTCGAATTTCATGGTTCCATACACTTCATCACCTTCCACCTTAAACGCAATTTCTTTGAATCCGCCCATGGTTCCCTCACTCAAACTCATCACTTCATACTTCCAACCCTTGTTTGCTATGTATCGTGTATACATTTTGAATAAATCACCTGCGAAGATAGAAGCTTCGTCACCTCCCGTTCCTGCTCGAATTTCAAGAATAACGTTCTTGGTATCTTCCGGATCTTTTGGAACTAGGAGAAACTTTATCTCCTCTTCCATTTTTTCAATGGCTGGAACCAACTCATTGTATTCCTCTTGAGCCAAGTCTTTTAATTCACTTGACTCTTGGCTATATAGAATTTCCTTTGCTTCCTTTAGCCCTTCTATTTTACGTTTGTATTCAATGTAAACATCATGAATTTTCTCCAACTCTCTATACTCGCGCATAAGAATAGGGTATTTCTTCATATCGGCAATTACCGTGGGATCTGTGATGCTCTTCCCTACTTCAATATAGCGGTCTTCTATGGCCGCCAGTCTATCTATTAATTCCATTGCTTATGCTGAATAATGAAATTCCCCTACTTCACTTTTAATTGTTACTTCGTTGCCTTGACTAGGTAAAACACGACCAATAATTTGAGCCTCACAATGAAAAGTTTTCGCAATTTCAATCATGCGTCTTGCTGACACTTCATCGGTGTATATCTCCATTCGGTGCCCCATATTGAAGACCTTATACATCTCTTGCCAATCCGTTTTCGATTCCTCCTGTATCATTTTGAATAAGGGTGGAATTGGAAACAAATTGTCTTTTACCACATGTACTTCTTTAGTAAAATGCAAGACTTTGGTTTGTGCCCCGCCACTGCAATGTACCATGCCACGCACTTGACCTCGCATCTCTTTGAGAATTGCATGTATAATAGGTGCATACGTTCGGGTGGGAGATAAAACCAATTGACCTGCGTCAAGTTCGGCATCCTGAACATAGTCTGTTAAGGCATAGGATCCCGAGTAAATCAATTCCGAAGGAATAGCTGAATCAAAAGACTCTGGAAATTTCTCCGCTAGATTTTTATAAAACACATCATGCCTAGCTGAGGTAAGTCCATTACTTCCCATTCCTCCGTTGTACTTGTCTTCATAAGAGGTTTTACCATAAGAAGCTAGGCCAACAATGACTTGTCCAGCCGCAATGTTTGCATTATCAATTACATCTGACCTGCGCATTCTACATGTAACCGTTGAATCTACTATAATGGTTCTCACCAAATCACCTACATCTGCCGTTTCTCCTCCCGTTGTATAGATCTGCACTCCATGCCTTGCAAGCTCGGCACATAGTTGTTCTGTGCCTTCAATAATGGCTGAAATAACATCACCGGAAATCAAATGTTTATTCCGGCCGATGGTACTACTTAATAAAATTTCAGAGGTGGCACCAACGCATAAAAGGTCATCTAAATTCATGACCAAAGCATCTTGGGCAATGCCCTTCCAAACCGAAAGGTCACCCGTTTCTTTCCAATACATGTATGCCAAAGCCGATTTTGTTCCTGCACCGTCTGCATGCATAACAATGCAGTGTTCTTCGCTACCCGTTAAATAATCAGGAATGATCTTACAAAATGCTTTTGGAAACAAGCCTTTGTCTACATTTTTTATTGCGGCATGTACGTCTTCTTTACCTGCACTAACTCCCCTGCTGTTGTATCTATTTTCGTTGGAATTCATCTTAAGAATAATGAAAAAGGGCTGACAATCATGTCAGCCCTTTCTTTCGTTTAATTGCTATTTCGATTTTGGAACGTAATCAAAACCAATGATTCTGAATGTTGTTCTACGATTCAATTGATGTGCACGCTCTTTGGCCTCATTCGTTGTAAGCGAGTTAATATACTCCTCAGTAAGTTTAGTTCCAATTGGGAATTCTTCAAACAATTCTGGGCTAATACGGTCGCCAGCTTTGATTTCTCTTGGAACCTCTTCACCCATTCCCTTCGGCACCAATCTACCTGCTTCAATTCCTTTTGAAATTAAATAATCAACACAAGTTTGAGAACGCTTTTGAGAAAGGGTTTTGTTTGCTTCGTTAGAGTCGCGTGAGTCCGTGTGCGATTCCAACTGAACAATGTACGTTGGGTTTTCTTTTAAAATATTCAACAAATAATTCAATGAATCAGCAGAATTCACTGGTACTGGACCATTCGCATTGATTAACAAATTCCACTTTGCCAATTCATAAAGTACAGTTGGCATTGGATATTCTTTATCCTTCTCAATTGGAGTTAAGAAATAGTCCTGGGTGAAGTTTGTAGAAACTTTTGCCCCAACTGTAGAGAAACGATCTTTCGTTCCTAAGAAGTTTTGCTTTGTAACGTCTACTGAGTACTTCGTCTCACCTTTCACTTTTGTCCGATCCAAACTAAATTGACCATTCTTGTCTGTTGTCATATTGTAAGTAGAACCATCGCTACCCACAACAACCACTGTGCAACCTTCCAATTTCTCTCCGGTCTTCTTATTGTATGCAGTTCCGGTCATTTCGAAAACCAATGGTAATTCGTATACCCTCCAGATATCATCTTTTCCTTTTCCACCTGGGCGGTTAGATGTGAAATAACAACCAAAAATACCCTCCATTAACTCACCATCTATTACTGGTTTCTTGTCAATGATGAATGCAAAATCATCAGATGCGCTGTTGATTGGAGCTTCAAGATGTTCTGCCTTACCGAAAGTCATTTCGCCAGTTGAAGCAGCCTTATAAATATCCAAACCACCTAAGCCTGGCAATCCGTTTGAAGAGAAATATAACGTTCCATCATCATCAACGAAAGGATAGTAATCATCACCGGCTGTATTTACCGATTCAAGGTTTTTCAATTCTACCCATTTCTTTAATTTCTTGTCCCACTTCATATACCAAATATCTCTTCCACCCTTTCCGCCTGGCATGTTTGAAGCGAACAACAAGAACTGCTCGTCTGGGGTCATACAAGGTTGACCCACACGTGAAGAGTCATCTGAATTGCGATCAATTACCTCAATCAATGTTGGTGCTGCGTAATTATCTCCTTGACGAACAGCTGTATATAAGTCACAACCCATACGATCTTTTTTATCAAAACCGCAACGTGTGAAAATCAGATTTTTGAAGTCGCGATCGAATGCCGCTGCTCCTTCGTGAACTCCAGTGTTTACACTTGCATTCACAGGCATAGGCGCTTGATTACCTTTGAACTTCTTATCTAATTTAACTGTATACAAATCTTGGAAAGCTTCTCCATAATGAGGGTCGTTTCCTGCACCAGTAGTAGATCCTTTACGTGAAGAAGAAAGAATAAATTCATCAAACTTTTTCGATGAGTACGTTAAACCGTAATCCATCGCCTCTGAATTCCAAGCCTCCATGTTTTCTGATTGCAGGCGACGCTTGGGTAGGTCTTTTTTCATTTTTCCTACTTCCTCGCAGATTTTGATTTGTGCTTCGGCTTTGGAACCATTGCCTCCACGCTCCTTGTATTTCTTAAATTGTACAATGGCATCTTCTAGGCGATCCATTTCTTGCAAACACTTACCGAAATTGAAATAAATTTCAGCATTTATCTTGTCGTACTGGCTTTGAATTGCCTTATCATAAAAGTCAAGAGCCATTCCGTAATTGGTAGAAATACGGTAGCATTCAGCGATTTGAAAGAACACTCTTCCTTTCTCTTCAATGTTCTTAATCTTTGGCAGTTCACCTTTATACAATTCCGCAGCTTGGTAATAGCCGCCCGCAGCAAATTCGAGGTCTGCCTTTTCAATTTTCTTGTTTTGTCCGAAAGCAATCAGGCCGAAAGCCATCATCAATACCGTCAAGAAAGTAGATTTTGTCAATTTCATATGAATTGAATTAGTTCAATAAGGTTAGTTCATTGCGAAAATAATCAAATTTCCCAATTTTCGAATGTTTTTAACAAATTAAGCCCTAGCAGGTAAACAAAAGCTCTCTCATTTTTGGCAATGGCCATTCTTGGTCGTCTACCAAAGCTTCAAGTGCATCGGCAGCTTCTCGGGCTTGATCCATAAGTGGTTTTATCCTGTTGCAATAAACAGATGCTACAGTTTCTGGCGAAGCACCATCGATTTTGGACTGCTCTTTTTGAATGGCATCTACTTTTGCTTTTAACGCATTTATTTGGATTCCCAAAGTCTTTACAATTTCCAACTGAGTGGCTCCAATTTTCTTGAATTCTGCTCCAAACACATCTTTCAATCCTTCTAAATTTTCGACTAATTTGCTTTGGTATTGAATTGACGCAGGAATAATTTGATTTAATGCAATATCAACAACAAGCTCAGCCTCTATCTCACGTCTTCTTCCATAGTTTTCCACTTCAATTTCATAACGAGCATGAATTTCTTCACTTGTTAAGACATTCAACTTTTCAAACATGGCAATTACTTTCTTATCCTTCCACACCTTTAAGGCAGTGGGGGTGTCCTTCATATTCGACAAACCTCTTTTCGCGGCTTCTTTCACCCATTCTTCACCATACCCGTTACCTTCAAATCGAATACTTTTACTCATTTTAATAAGGCGTTGTAGTTCTTTTAGTATCGCTTCATCCTTGTCATCTCCCTTGGCTATTCTTGCATCAACATCTTTCTTGAATTGAATAAGTCGGTTAGCTACTATGGTATTAAGTGTAATCATGGCATTAGCACAATTCGCGCTAGAACCTACTGCTCTGAATTCAAATTTATTTCCGGTAAAAGCAAAAGGTGATGTTCTGTTGCGGTCTGTGTTATCTAAAAGCACTTGAGGTAATTTACCTATGTTCAACTTTAGCTCGGTTTTATCTTCTGGGGTCATTTTGCCCGCCTTGATGTTTTTCTCGAGATTATCCAACATTGCATTCAGCTGATCACCTAAGAAAATACTCATAATTGCAGGAGGCGCCTCATTTGCTCCCAATCTGTGGTCATTTCCAACTCCAGCTATAGAAGCGCGAAGAATATCGGCATTCTCAAAAATAGCAGCTACAGTATTTACAACAAACGTTAAGAATTGCAAATTTGACTTGGGATTTTTTCCAGGTCGAAGCAGGTTTACTCCAGTGTTGGTAGAAAGAGCCCAGTTGTTGTGTTTACCACTTCCGTTTACACCCTCAAAAGGTTTTTCATGGAACAACACATTGAAATTATGCTTTTGCGCTGTTTTTTTCAACACGTCCATCAAAAGCTGGTTGTGATCATTCGCCAAATTGGCCTCTTCGAACATCGGAGCAACCTCGTATTGGTTCGGTGCAACCTCGTTGTGTCTTGTTGTAACAGGAATTCCAAGTAAATGTGATTCATATTCAAATTCCTTCATAAATGCAAGTACACGCTCGGGGATACTTCCAAAGTAATGATCTTCTAACTGTTGTCCTTTTGCCGGTTTCTTTCCAAACAATACTCTTCCTGTCATGGCTAAATCTGGACGAAGTTTATGCAACGCAGAGTCCACCAAAAAATATTCTTGTTCCCAACCCAACGTTGTATTCACTTTATTCACGTCCTTATCAAAGTATTGACATACAGCGGTTGCTGCAGCATCTACAGAGCCCAATGCTTTAATCAATGGCATTTTATAGTCCAATGCATGCCCCGTATAACTGATGAAAATGGTTGGTATGCAAAGCGTATTTCCAACAATAAAAGCGGGTGAAGACGGATCCCACAATGTGTAACCTCGAGCCTCGAAGGTATTACGTATACCTCCATTCGGGAATGAAGATGCATCTGGCTCTTGCTGAACAAGCATGGTTCCCTCAAACTTCTCAATAGCTCTACCATCTGACATTGGCTTAAAAAAGCTATCATGCTTTTCTGCGGTGGAACCAGTTAGCGGTTGGAACCAATGGGTAAAGTGTGTAGCACCCTTGCTCATGGCCCACTCCTTCATACCAGCCGCAATGTGGTCCGCTACATTTCTGTCTATGCGCGTTCCGTGATTGATACAATCCATCAATTTTTCGTACAAATCCTCTGGGAGATATTCTCTCATTTTATGCGGAGAGAAAACATTTTCACCGAAGTAATTACTTATTCTCTCTCCGTTGGTTGAAGAGTTAGCAGAATTTCTTGCGTTGATTTCCTGAAGAGCAATTTGACGATTTTTCATGTTTTTCTGTTTGAACCCCCTAAAATTAGGGGGCGTTATTAATAAATTATCATTTTTTTGCAAATATACCCTCAAATTAGACAACCTTCAATCAAAAAAAGCTTAAAAATTATCGACATTATAGAAAGTAGAAGTTGAAATCTTCGTTCGTAAATTCGCAACATGAAAAAATTTGCCTTCCTTTTCACTCTGTTGAGTTGTATTCAATCGTTTGGACAACCTATCTCAACCCTTCCCAACGGATCTAAGTTGATTGTTGAACATATTCGACCTGTTATGCCGGTTAGTCAGGAAACCGATTTGATATCGGCATGTTCAGGTGGAAGCAGCTCAGAAATCTTCTTATTGGGAGAAAGCTTAACACAAGCCTCAATTGTAGCCTTAGAAATAGAAAAAGGTGAACGGAAATTATTGGGACAATTCAAACCCAATGGATACCGCGGCATTCATAGAATCAATGACGATTTTGTATTATTATCTAAATCGAATGGTGCTCGAGTTTCATTCGAACTTATAAACATGAAGCAAAAAACACTTGTTCCTATTAGTACACGATACAACGAAGTTTTGTTGTGTTCACAATCAGAAAATGTTTCGGGGCTCTATTTTGTGAATAAAGATGATGGAACAGATGTGCTTTATCATTTTCCCATTGATGGAAAGTCACCACAACTCATTTCTAAAATGAACGGAATTGTGCAAAGTGCATACATAGACAAAAATGGGAATTTATTGGGTTATCTATCGATACATAAAAATGAGCTTTGTTTGTACACCTCAAATTCGAACAAACCTGCTGCGAAAGTGAAATCATGGCCGGCTGGCGTATATATGAAAATCCTTGGGTTTAATGAGAGTACCAAGTCTTTTTTAATTCAATCAAATGTTTGGCAAACGGGAATGCAATTTGGTTTTGTTTCAATTGAAAATGGAAACACAACCTTATACAAATCCAATCCACCGAATTCTCTTGCAATTACAAACGTAATTGCATCTAAAGAAAATGTTGATGTTTTAGGTTTCACTACAACTACACTCGAGCACCGAAATATCTCCTTCACTGAGAATGGAAAAAAACTTTTGAGTCTCGCTGAAAAATCAATTGGCACCCCCCAGTTCTCTGTCATATGCATTGACCGTTCAAGCACACTTGAAATTTTTAAAATCACAAGTCCAGAGACGAAAAGTAAATTTATTGTGAGTTACAAGAGCAAATTCATAGATGTTTCAAAAGGAAGTAATTCCAACAGTGGAGTGTATCGTGGAGCGTCTGAAACTTTCAACGACCCAAATGACAATAAAAGCAACGCCCTCTTTTTCAAAGGAAATTCGAGCCAAGCCTCAACACCCCCTTTGGTAATAATGTATTCAAGTCTACAGTCTCCAAATTTAGATATTCAATATTCTAGTTTCATACAAAACCTGTGTTCGAATGGATATGATGTAATGTTATTAGCCAATCCTACAATTTCATCAAATACAAAATTCGATGTCAACGAAATGATTTCGGAACAAACTGAAATGTTGAACAGCGTTTGTAAAAATCTATATAATGAAAAACGCAACAACTGTCAAAACATATGCTTCATTTTACCCGAGGAATTCAGTATATTAACTCCTGTTTGCTCCGCTATTTCAAATGGCAAAAATACCTTGATCTGCACAGAGAATTTTGACAATCAATTCAATCTTACCTCGAACATTGCAGCTTTAACAAAATCTGATGAAAGCATCTCATTACTAGACGTAGTTCCATTTTCAGATGAGAATGCGATTATTTACACGTTTGGTAATTCCGCGAATGTGAAAACTAAAAATCAGTTAAACAAGAATTTCAATTTTACTTTCTCTAAAAACAATGTGCCTTCAAAAGAGTTCTTAGACGCTATTAATGCGCATTTTAGAATAGAAATGAAATTAAAGCCCGCTGGCAATTAGGAATGAAATACGAATTACTTGTTGAGGACAGCAAAAGCAAAGCGCGGGCAGGCGTATTACATACCGCACATGGAAACATAGAAACCCCTATTTTCATGCCCGTTGGGACTGTGGGGAGTGTGAAAGCTGTTTCGCAACCCGACCTCAAGGAAGAAGTAAAAGCTCAAATCATATTAGGCAACACCTATCATCTATATTTACGTCCGGGAACAGACCTTTTGGAGCAAGCAGGAGGTCTCCACCAATTTATGAATTGGCGAGGTCCCATTTTAACTGATAGTGGCGGATATCAAGTTTACAGTCTATCCAATAACAGAAAGATCAAAGAAGAAGGTGTGGTTTTCAAATCACACATAGATGGTTCGAAACACACATTTACCCCAGAAAATGTCATGGATATTCAGCGCAGTATTGGAGCTGATATAGTCATGGCTTTTGACGAATGTCCGCCCTACCCGTGTGAAAAGAAATACGCGAATGATTCTTTGAATATTACTCACAGATGGTTGGACCGTTGTTTCAATCAATGGAATACCACCGAACCAAAATACGGTTACCAACAAGCCCTTTTTCCTATTGTTCAAGGAAGTGTTTATCCTGATCTACGAGAAAAAAGTGCAGAATTCGTTGCTAACAAAAACGCTTATGGAAATGCAATTGGGGGGTTAAGTGTTGGAGAACCTCATGAAGTTATGTATGAAATGACCGAATTGGTCTGCAACATTTTACCGAAGGATAAACCCCGGTATCTCATGGGAGTTGGAACACCCGCTAATATTCTAGAGTGTATTGGACTTGGGGTAGACATGTTCGATTGTGTTATGCCTACGCGTAATGCCCGAAATGGAATGCTATTCACATGGAATGGCACCATGAACATGAGAAACAAAAAATGGGAAAATGATTTTTCTCCTCTCGATGAAAATGGGACAAGTTATGTGGACACATTTTACACGAAAGCATATGTGCGCCATTTATTCGTAGCCAATGAAATTTTAGCTTTGCAAATAGCTTCAATCCACAACCTTGCATTTTATCTTGAATTGGTTCGGGTTGCCCGAGAAAAAATAATAGAAGGGACTTTCGCGACCTGGAAAAACAGTGTTATAAATACTTTAAGCACGCGCTTGTGATAGGCATACTGGATAGATTCATTTTGAAAAAGTTCTTCGGCACTTTTCTTTTTATGATTTTAGCTTTTGTCATCATTGCAGTTGTCTTCGATGTCAGTGAAAACATTGATGACTTGCTGAAATCTAAGGCCTCCGGGTACGAAATCATTGTTCATTATTATTTGAATTTCTGTCTCTATTTTGGAACCTTACTCAGCAGTTTTATCATTTTCCTTACTGTCATTTGGTTTACATCAAAAATGTCTCAACGCACTGAAATTATTGCCATGCTTGCTAGCGGAATCAGCTATGGCAGAATTCTGCGCCCCTTCCTTCTGGCAGCCATTTTCTTGTGCGGACTCTCTCTTATT
Organism: uncultured Chryseobacterium sp.; assembly: GCA_964430305.1. Lineage (GTDB taxonomy): Bacteria > Bacteroidota > Bacteroidia > Flavobacteriales_D > Sanyastnellaceae > CAIZGX01. The sequence goes on along the minus strand of CAYSEX010000007.1, from coordinate 26,187 downwards.
TTAGGACACTACGTTGTTCCTTATGCGAACAAAAAGAAATTCGAATTTGAAGTCAAATACTTGAAGGATCAATTAACCATTCAAGACATCAATATTCACCGTGAGATAGAGCCCGGGCTGCTCGCCTATTTCCATAGATACAATCCGAAAAATAACGGAGGAAGTCAATTTAGTCTTGAGCGATGGGAAAATGGAGAATTGACCTTTAAACTCATGAGCGCTAGTGCAAATTTCAATCTTGAGACGAATCAATGGATGTTGAATAATGTGCAGGTTAGAAAAAAAGAAGGCAATCACGAAAAGGTCATATTCAAGCCGCATTTAGATACCATTCTTGAAGTCAAGCCTGAAGATTTTGGGCTCAGATCAGAAGTGGTGGCTACCATGAATTGGGATGAACTAAACAACTTTATTGAAGAACAGCGATTAAGTGGTTCAGGAAATGTGGCTAAATTCGAATTAGAACGAGAAAACCGCACTGCAGGACCATTCGGAATAATCATACTCACCTTAATTGGTGTCAGTATCGCATCACGAAAATCACGAGGTGGAATTGGACTGCATCTGGCCTTAGCGGTTATCATTGGTTTCATATTCGTTTTTATATCACGAGTTACAGCAGTTAGCGCAATGAATCTGGGTGTTCCTACGCTTATAGCCGTTTGGATACCGAACTTGGCTTTTGGAGTGTTGGCCATTATATTATTAAAACGAGCACAGAAATAACATGAAAAGAAAAATCTTAATTACAGGAGCAACTTCTGGAATTGGCCGAGCAACCGCTGAATTGGCAGCAAAAAATGGACACACGTTGTTTTTATCAGGTCGAAATGAGACTTCCTTATCTGAATTGAGTTCAGAACTGAATGCCGCAGGTTTTTTTGCCGCCGATGTTGTTCAGACTGCAGAAGTTTCTCAGCTTGTTGAGGAGGCGAAAAAAACCATGGGTGGTATTGATGTGTTGCTCAACAATGCGGGGTTAGGCATATTTGATCCACTTGAAAATGCCCGATTAGAAGATTGGCATACCATGATAGATGTGAATATCAAAGGAGTATTGAACGTGCTACACGCAACACTTCCACATCTTATTGAATCAAACGGTCATTTGATTAATTTAGGAAGTTTGGCTTCGCATTATGTTTTTCCGAACAGCGGAATTTATTGCGCAACCAAGCATGCTGTTTTTGCAATTAGTGAAAGTGTTCGAACCGAACTGGCAAAAAAAATTAGAGTGACCACCATAAGTCCTGGATCTGTGAACACTCCTTTTGTTGAACAAACTAAAAACAACGACCTTTTAGATCAACTCAGGCCTAGCTTTGCCGCTGGAATGCCCGTGGAATGGGTAGCTCAACAAATACTTAATGCGATTGAAGTTCCAGAAGGAGTGAATGTAAGTGAAATTATTATGCGTCCTTTTCGACCTGAACACTAATTCGCCCTATTTTTGCACGTTGGCCAAATTTCCAACCCGGGCAGAATGAACTCAAATGCACACGAACGAAAAAAACTATACGATTATCAAGAGCGTGCACTTGAGAATATATTTTCAAAATTCAAAGAATTTCCTACCAAATATAACTTGTGTTTTCAGCTTCCAACCGGAGGTGGAAAAACAGTTATTTTCTCAGAAATAGCGAGAAGATACATTCAGGAAACTGGTAAAAAAGTTCTGATACTCACCCACCGCATTGAATTGTTGAGTCAAACAAGTCATATGCTTGCAGACTTTGGCGTTTCGAATAAAATCATTGTAAGTAAAGTAAAACAATTACCTGATGAGCAAGAGTATGATTGCTTCGTTGCTATGGTTGAAACCCTTCACAACAGACTACGGGACGAAAAAATGGAGTTTGCGAATTTAGGGTTAGTCATCATTGACGAAGCTCACTACAACTCTTTTCGCAAGTTATTCAAATGGTTTGAAGATCAAATTATCCTTGGTGTCACAGCTACCCCACTTAGCAGCAACATTAAATTGCCCTTGAAAGATAATTATGACGATTTACTCGTAGGTGAGAGTATTGGGGCTCTAATAAAAGGTGGATACCTTGCACAAGGCATAACGTACAGTTATGATGTGAGTTTGCATTCCTTGAAGGTTGGAATTACAGGTGACTATACGGTGAGTAGTTCTGAGAAATTGTACGGAAATATTTTCATGCAAGAAAAACTTCTTTACGCATATGAGCAACAAGCTTTAGGAAAAAAAACACTCATATTCAACAACGGAATAGCAACTTCAAAACAGGTTTTTCATCAATTTCGTGAGGCCGGTCATGACATTCGACATTTAGATAACACAAACTCTGAACAAGAACGCAGAGAAATTTTACAATGGTTTAAAGAAACTCCAAAAGCCGTTTTAACATCCGTTTCTATTTTAACTACCGGTTTTGATGAACCAACTGTTGAGACCATTATTTTAAATCGAGCTACGAAATCGCTGACACTCTACCATCAGATGATTGGAAGAGGATCAAGAAAACTTCCGAATAAAGATGAATTTACCATTATTGATTTAGGGAATAATGCGCGACGATTCGGATTATGGGAGAGCCCAATTGATTGGAATGATATTTTCGCACACCCGAACAATTACATTGAAAACATTATTTCCGACGAGCAAATGTCTCGTGAAATGAAGTATGAAATGTCGCCAGAAACGCGAGCACTTTTTGCAAATTCACCTGTCATTGAGTTCGACATAAAAGCCGAATATCTGCGTCACACTCGAGCTGGGGGAAAAGGAAAAGACATCTTAGAAAAAAGCATTCAACAACATTGCACTATCATTTCAGAGAACGCAACAGATTTTGCATACGCTCTTGAGCTATTAAGAGCACTTGATGAGGACATCAAAAGCCGCCTCAAACAATATAGTTATTGCATTTCAAAAAGCACAGAAAATTATTTAAACTGGTTGAAAGAGGAATATGTGAGAAAATTAAAACAGCTTCTTGCCAAATCCATGTCCGAAATGGAATCCTAAGTCCCTATCTTAGCCAATATGAAAGCAACGAAAAAATCATTTTTTCATCCACAAGATTTATACTCTTCTCTGGTTGTATTTATCGTTGCCTTGCCACTTTGCCTTGGTATTGCTCATGCGAGTGGAGTCTCGCCCCTCTCGGGCATTGTAGCCGGTATTATTGGAGGTATTATTGTAGGGCTAATTAGCAAATCAAATATCAGTGTTTCTGGGCCAGCAGCCGGTCTCATTGTAGTTTTAACAACTGCAATCAGCAGCTTGGGTGGTGATTTCAATTTATTATTTGCATCTGTTTTGGTCGCAGGTGTTTTTCAAGTCATTTTCGGAATTTTAAGATTAGGTTTTTTAGGAGAATTTGTTCCATCATCGGTAATTAAAGGCATGATGGCTGCCATTGGGTTTATTCTTATCTTTAAACAACTGCCTCACCTTATTGGATTTGACAAAGATTATGAAGGTGATGAATCTTTTTTTCAAGAAGATGGTCACAATACCTTTTCAGAACTTCTTTATTCTTCGACCCACAGTGAAGCTGTTTTCATTGGTGTAATCTGTCTTTTGATTCTCATTTTTTTTGAATCAAAATACGCCAAAAAAAATCCAATTTTAAACAGAATACCTGCGCTACTGCTAGTTGTGCTGGTGGGGGTGTTTTTAAATCAGTTTTCATATTTGTTAGGCATTTCAGAGCAACTTGAAGGTGAACACCTCATTCAACTTCCTAATCTTATTCAAACTGAAGAACCTGTTTATTTTTTATTTTTCCATACATCTGATTTTTTGAATCCATTGGTTTTGATGAATGCATTCATCATTGCTGTAGTCGCATCATTAGAGAGCCTTTTGAATTTGGAAGCCGCCGACAAAATGGACACTCAAAAACGTGTAACGCCACCAAACAGAGAACTCATTGCTCAAGGTTTTGGTAATACAATTAGTGGCTTGTTTGGCGGATTACCCGTAACATCTGTTGTAGTGAGAAGTTCAGCTAATTTTTTTGCTGGCGCGAAAACAAAAACATCTGCCATTTTACATGGCGTTTGGCTTTTGATTGCAGTTGTGTTTCTCGCTAAAACATTAAATCTAATTCCTCTTGCTGCTCTTGCCGCTATTCTCATTATGGTGGGCTATAAGCTCACTAAACCTAGTGTATTCAAATCCATTTGGAAAGCAGGTCTAGCTCAATTCCTGCCATTCATTGCAACATTTCTCGGAGTGGTTTTTACAGATCTTTTAAAAGGTGTTGTTATTGGAATAATTGTGGGACTTTACTACGTAATTCGTTCTAATTTCCACAGTGCTATTCGCGTAACAAAGGGCAACAACAATGATTATTTAATTCGATTTAGAAAAGAAGTTTCGTTCCTAAATAAAGCACTTCTTAAAAGAAAACTTTCGGAAATTGCACCGAACAGTTTTATACTAATTGATGCCACTAAATGCGAGTTCATGGATCCAGACATCATTGAAATTATTCGTGACTTCCATACGTTTGCGAAAACAAATAATATTGATATCGAATTCAATAAAAATGATTGGGGCGAAATACCTAAGCATTTTCAAACCATTTCCATATGAGAGAAATTGAAAAATTACTGCTTGAGAATAAAGCTTGGGCTTCAGAAAAAATTGAAGAGAATCCTGATTACTTCAACCGCCTTGCGAAAATTCAAAAACCCGACTACTTGTGGATTGGATGCAGTGATAGCCGTGTCCCTGCAAATGAAATAACCGGAACCGCGCCAGGTGAAATTTTTGTGCATAGAAACATTGCCAATATGGTTGTGCACACAGATATCAATCTGCTTTCTGTGCTTACTTATGCCGTTGATGTGTTAGAAGTTCAACACGTTATTGTATGCGGCCATTACGGTTGTGGTGGTGTTAAAGCGGCAATGGGGAATGATTATCTTCCTATCATTAACAATTGGCTTCGAAACATAAAAGATGTATACAAGTCGAATAGACAAGAACTACATGATATAGAAAATGAAGAAAAAAGATTTGATCGCTTGGTTGAACTGAACGTGATTGAACAAGCTCATCACCTTGCCGAAACAAACATCATACAAGGAGCCTGGAAAAAAAGGAAGATGCCCATCATTCACGGATGGGTTTATGGATTAAACAACGGAATTCTAAACCCCGTTATCACCATTACGCCAGAAAGCGAAATGGATCCGATATATAAATACAAGAATATTTAATTCAAACTCCAGCGTGGACGTGGACAAGCGTCCATATTCAAAGGCGTGGATTTTGCTTGATGCTGAAAATAACCAGCAACGCCAATCATAGCTGCATTGTCTGTGCAATACTCAAATTTAGGAATGAATACTTGAACCCCTAGTTCTTCGCCCAAAAGCAATGCTTGTTTCCTTAATGAAGAATTAGCTGATACACCTCCTGCCAATGCAAAAGTGGGAATGTTCAGCTCTTGTATCTTTCTCTTGGCATTCTTCAATAAATAAGTGACAATAGCATCTTGATAAGAGGCGGCAATATGAAATTTTTCTTCTTCAATGAAGTTTGGATTTTCCTTCAATTTATCTCTAAGAAAATACAACAATGATGTTTTCATTCCACTGAAACTGTAATCACCTCCTTTCACTTGTGGATGATTAAAGGAATACTTTTTTGCATCACCCAATTGAGCACATTTGTCAATTTCAGGACCACCCGGATAATTCAACCCCAGCAGTTTAGCGGCTTTGTCGAAGGCTTCTCCGGCTGCATCATCAATGGTTTCAGCAAGTACCTCCATTTGCAACGGTGAATGCACAAGAACCAATTGCGTGTGTCCACCGCTCACGGTCAAATTCAGAAAAGGAAAAGGTGGCCAATCTTCAGAACTATTTACAAAATGAGCTAGAATATGGGCTTGCATGTGATGTATTCCGTACAACGGTATGCGAAGGGATAAAGACAAGCTCTTGGCGTATGTTAGTCCAACCAAAAGTGAGCCGCTTAGTCCAGGACCTTGAGTCACGGCAATGGCGTCTAAATCTTGAAAATCTATACCGGCCGCACTTAGTGCTCGGTCTATTACCGGAAGAATATTATGTTGATGCGCCCTTCCAGCAACCTCCGGAATAACACCTCCAAATTTAGCATGCTCTGGCTGGGTTGATGTACAATTCGAAAGAACCACAGTTCCTTTCATAATTGCGGCAGATGTATCGTCGCAACTACTCTCAATAGCAAGTATGAGCGATTCAGTCATTATTTTTTTAATTTCTGAATCATCATTTTGCCAAAATTCTCAGTATAGGCATAATCACGTTGACCATCTTGTGTGGTAAAATAAACCAACGACTGAATGTCTGAGTCTTCATTATTCGAATACCAAGACCCCATGTACTCCACCCCCATCACCATGAACGACTCAGCAAAAATGACACTTTCCAACATGGAAGGAGCTGTAACATAAGTCTGATACATTTCGTTCGTGACAGGTGCAAGCGTAAACGGATCTATCAATGTTCTTTTTTCTAGGGCATTGCATGAAGCAAATCCTCTGTCTTGAATTAATATATTGTTTTCAGAAGGCTTGCTATCCGTCCAAAGATTCACACGGTTCAAAGAGTCTACCTGATTACCGTACGTTAAAACCCAATTTTCTTTATTGCGAATCACAATTTGGTTAACCGCTTTCGATCTTCTTTTGTAGTAAGCCATGGCCTCATCAATGAACATAGCTTTTACAATTTTCTGAAAGTCATATTCTATTGAAGGGTGCGTTTTAAACAAGGCAATCTGATTATCGGCTAAGACTTCATAGTTCAATTTCACATTCTGCAAAGAAGCTATTGATTTCAACGAATCTATATTCGCTGCCCCCTCTTTGAAACTCATTACAAATGGCAGCCATGCCACCTTTGCGGGTGTTAAAGTAAAATCCCAATTGTATCCGCTTCTAGAATGCATTTCATCTGCTACTTTCAATACCCGCAAAAACAATCCTCCCCTGTCCTCTATCAAGATTGGTGCATTCGTGACCTGACTCAAATTGAATTTCATAAGTGACGAATTCGGATTTGAACTATCAAAATGGAAACGATAAATGGCCTCCAAACTATCCAGTCCTCGAGAATAATCGAGCGAGTCTCCAATGACCTGAACCGTATATTCCATGCCCAAAATTTGTCTTGAATAATCTCTTCCAACCAAACGATTGTTTGCTCCTTCTGTCTTTTGTGACTTGAGAAAGACAACCACAGCCATGACCAGAACAAAGGCAGATATGCCTGTGGCCCATTTCATACGATTAGATAATTTCATAATGAAACAAAGTTAATTCCATATCTTTAATTCCATGCATCGAATTCAGATCATCTTCATTTTCGTTACCCTTGCAAATCAACTGTTGGCGCAAGGTGTATTGAATTATTATCATAGTGATGTATACAGCCCAACGGTTCACCCCTTGAATGCTAAATATGGCGGCCCTTATTATGAGTTAAATTCAGACGCCCCGCTACACTTTGAGTTTGATGTTTTTACTGAAGTTGAAACGGAACTTGTCTATTCCATTGAACATTGTAATCCGCAATTTATTCCCGATGGACTTGATGCAATGGACTGCATTCAGGGCTTCAGTGAAAACCGCATTTCATATCCAACCAATTCTCTAAATACACTTCAAGCTTACAACCATTATCAGTTCGAGCTTCCAAATGAAATGACGCAATTTCGTATTTCGGGAAATTACCGCGTGACCATTTATAATAATGATATACATGACATGGATGACTCGCCCAACCCACTGGCTATATTTTATTTTACAGTTTTCGAAAACCGAACAAACATTCAAACCCAAATAAATGCCAGTAGCGAAGCCGGATTTCGCTTTTTTAAGCAGGAAGTAGATCTAAAAATTATTGGTGACCAATTGCCAAATACGGATCGGGATAAGTTGCAAATAGCAATCATTCAAAACCAAGATTTTCTGAATGGAATTTACAACCTCTCACCAACATTTACTCCTTCCTTCTCTGAATTTAACTATGACTATTCAGATGGAAGAAATTCATTTTGGGGAGGTGGGGAATACCGCATGTTTGAATTCAAAAATCCAAGAGTTCCCTGTTATGGTGTTGCTAAAATTGAAGGTCAACACATTTATCTCCAAACTGAGATTTCTGAAAATTCTAGAAGCTACACAAGCAGAAAAGACATCAACGGCAATTACTATGTTGCTACAGATAACCAAGAATTGTCATTTGAAGACCAATTGAATGCTGATTATTTCACAGTACATTTCTCATTACAAACCCCAACTCAAGAGAGCACCGCGCTGTTTTTAGAATGCTCGGGAATTGCTAATAAATATGTTCCAGCTTCATGGAACGCTAATCTCGAAAGATATGAAGCCCAAGCTTATTTGAAACAGGGCGTATATAGTTATCGGTTTGTAATGAAAGACACAAAGGGGAACTACATTCCATATTCAGAGGGAAATCATTACGAAACAGAAAATGACTATACGGTATTGGTTTATGGATACAATAGAAATTGGGGAGCATACGGCTGTTATGGAGTGAAGAAATTCAATTCAGGGCTGAATTAATCAATTCTCATCGAAGTTAAAATCTTCGGGTTTCCATTTAATTTGATTTCGTCTCCACGCCTTGTAACGAACAAATTGTTCCTTCACAAAAACAAGGAATTCGTATTGTGAGCTTGTTCGCAGAAACTCATCGCTCACATTCATGAAATCAATAAATTCATCGAACTCCTCATTGGTTAAATCTATAATATCAAAGTCTACATATAAATGAAATAACTCTTTTAACAAATCGCGTTTTTTGTCCTCATACTTCAAGCGCTCTATCTCAATTCTATTGCGCTCACGTTTGCTAAAACTTTCATAGAGAAGTGTGATTGGACTCATAATACTACCCGTTCTAAAGGCATCTTCATCAAAACCAATACTTCGAATATCTTCTGCAATATCCTCCAAATCGCGAGGAGTAAGAATGGCAATGGTGGGAAGCTGATATATGCGGTCATCTAAAAAGACAACTGGCCTGTACACTTCTTTTAACGTTGAATCTTTCATACAAACTTGCCTTGTGTAATAGCCTAACGCTGTAACACTGAGGGTGTCTCCCTTCTCGCAATAAATATTGAAGTTTCCGCGTGCGTCACCAAAAGTACCAGCATGTGTTCTGTTGTTCACAACAATTGCATTGGCTATGCCCTGACCGTGCGGATCTTTCACACGGCCTTCAATATGAATAAGCTGGCCTACAGTTGTTGCTGATTGAAATATAAATATGAAAAGCAAGAGCCGCATACAGAGCGAATGTAAAGTTTGTTTTTCAATATTGGCGTATTTTTACAAAAAAGCGAACCATGAAAAAACTCATTTCTTTCTTTTTTATTTTTAGCTCAATTACTGTTTTCAGTATTGACGTTACCTTTCAATTGAATATGCAAGGGCTGAATGTTAACCCCAATGGCGTTTCCATTGCAGGTGACTTTCAAGGGTGGGCTCCAGGCACTACTTTTCTGACGGACACCAACTCTGACGGGATATACGAATACACGGCATCGCTGACAGAAGGAACAACCGTATCTTTCAAATACATCAATGGAACAACTTGGACAGATGAGGAAAGTGTACCTGGGTCTTGTGGAGCACCAAATGGCTTCGGTGGTTTCAATAGAACGTTTTTAGTTCCTGCAAGTAACACGATTCTTGAACCCGTTTGTTTCTCATCATGCACCAACTGCCCTACTATAGCGCCTCAAATCACTGCCGTTTTTCAAGTAGATATGTCGAATGAAATAGTTTCGCCCAACGGAGTTCATTTGGCGGGAGATTTTCAAGGATGGAATCCTTCTAGTATTCTCATGAATGACATGGGAGGTGGTTTGTACGAGGCTCAGGTTAGTGTTGATCAAAATACCGTTTTAACATACAAATTCGTGAATGGAAATGATTGGAACAGTGATGAGAATCCACCCTTAGACTGCGCCATTGATGACGGAAATGGCAACACCAACAGAACATTTCAAACTGGAACAGAGAATGTAATCATAGGTCCTGTTTGTTTCAACCAGTGTGCTTCGTGCATTGAGCCAACGCCTGTTTTGGTTACATTCAGAACAGACTTATCAAATGAATCCGTTAGTTCGAATGGCGTTTACTTGGTAGGAAACTTCAACAATTGGGACACCATTGCAACACCAATGAGTCAGTATGCTCCTAATAAATTTGAGGCTGTGGTTGTTCTGAATTCCAATGAAACCGTTCAATACAAAATAATTAACGGTTACGGATGGAACAACCAAGAAATTGTTCCTGAGTCTTGTGGAATTCCAAATGGTTTTGGCAGTTTTGACAGAACCTATACCACCACAAATCAAACCATGACCACACTCGAAGGTGATTGCTTTTCCGGGTGCGGTCCTTGTCAGATTATACCCATGTGCACACTCACCTTAAATGTTGATTTGGGTAGTGGAACCACAGGAGTTTTCGCTGCTCCAGAAGGCGTTCACGTAGCTGGGTCATTTAACAATTGGGATCCAACAGCAACCCCTATGACCCTTCAATTTGGAACTACTTATTCCGCAACCATTACCATTCCTGAAAATGAACTCATTCAATACAAATTTTTATTTGGGAATGCATGGGGAACAGAAGAAATTGTGCCCTTTGAATGCGGAGTTGATGATGGTTCAGGAAATATCAACCGTAGCTTCCTTGCAAGCGCTGGCTCAATTAATTTACCTGTTGTGTGTTGGAGTCAATGCCAGCCTTGCCCTATGAATGTGCTGAATTTGCAAGAAATACTACAACCCTTCCCTAATCCTGCAAATGACTTTATTCAACTTCCCAACGCATTCACTTATTCAAATTTTCAAATTGTAGATGCTCTCGGAAAAGAAATGAAACTTAACAATTCATTTCAATCTCCGGTAATTGACGTAAGCGACTGGGCAAATGGTATTTATTTTATTCGCATGAATAACAACTTAACAACCAAATTCTTCATTCAGCATGAAAATTAATTTCATTCATATTTCATTTTTTGCAACCGCATTAACTTTAGCAAGTTGCTCGGTTACTCAGACTCCGACAGGAACAGAAATCACGCAAATGCATGCAGATGTAATGCGCCTTGCGAGTGACGATTTTGAAGGAAGAGCCATTGGAACTCCCGGTGCAGATAAAGCCGCGCAATACATTGAATCTCGATTCAAAGAAATTGGACTATTGCCAAAAGGCACAGACGGATTCTTTCAACATTTCTCATTTATTCCTCAAGGACACGGACAAATTCACCAAGTTGGCGACAGTACGGTCATGGGAAAAAGCTTAGTTAAAGAAATCAAAGGAAAAAATGTAGTGGGATTTATAGATAATGGCAGGCCCTACACCATTGTAATTGGTGCTCACTACGACCATTTAGGATGGGGAGATGAAAGCAGCTTGTGGACTGGAGAAAAAGCAATTCACAACGGAGCAGATGACAATGCAAGCGGTGTTTCCGCTATGATTCATTTGGCTACTGAACTGATGAATAATGACAAAACACCCAATTACAATTACCTTTTTATAGCTTTCAGTGGAGAGGAAAAAGGTTTGTGGGGAAGTAATTACTTTTCAAAAAACCCAACAATTCCCATTGAATCTATGAACTGTATGCTCAACATGGATATGGTAGGACGCATGAATGCAGAGAAGGCGCTGAGTATCAGCGGCACAGGAACAACCTCTATTTGGGAACCACTCTTGACCGAAAAAAACACATTCGAATTCAAACTCATATTTGATAAAAGCGGCATCGGGCCTAGTGACCACAGTTCTTTTTACAATCAGGGGGTCCCAGTTCTGCATTTCTTTACCGGACAACATGCAGACTACCACAAACCCAGTGACGATTATGATAAACTCAATTATGTGGGTTTGGAGAATGTAACCGACTTTATTCTATCTCTTGTGCGATCACTGAATACACAAGAAAAACTAATCTTTACAAAAACAGCTGAGCCGACCCAACAAAACACTTCATTCAAAGTAACCTTAGGTGTGATGCCCGATTACATGTTTAGTGGTGAGGGAATGCGCATAGATGGTGTAAAAGAAAACAGACCTGCCTCGAATGCAGGAATGCAACAAGGAGATGTTGTTTTGAAAATGGGTGAAATGAAAATTATAGACATGACCTCATACATGGAAGCGTTAGGCAAATTCAGTGAGGGCCAAACTATTCAAGTTGAGATACTTCGCGATGGAAAAACCATTTCCTTACCGGTTACATTCAAATAAATGAAAAAATTCTTTGCCATAGGAGCACTATTCATAGCCAATAGTTTTCATGCTCAAACAAAAGTATTATTCCTTGGGAATAGCTACACTTCGTATAACAACCTTCCTCAATTGACCGCCGACTGTGCAAATAGCGCTGGCTACACCTTAATTACTGGAAGTAATACCCCTGGAGGACACACCTTTCAACAACATACAACAAATGCAACAAGTCAGTCACTCATTGCCGCCGGTGACTGGGACTATGTAGTTCTTCAAGAACAGAGTCAACTTCCATCATTCCCAGATAACCAAGTTGCTACACAATGCTTTCCGTATGCAACACAATTGGATGACCAAATACATGCCTCAAACCCATGTGCTAAAACTATTTTTTACATGACCTGGGGAAGAGAAAATGGCGACGCGGCCAATTGTGCAAGTTGGCCTCCGGTATGCACCTACGAAGGCATGGATAGTCTATTAAATCTTCGTTATCGACAAATGGCCCTAGACAACCAAGCCCTGCTTTCACCAGTTGGAGCTGTCTGGAAATATTTAAGGATAAATTACCCGAATATAGATTTATACAACGCCGACGGATCGCATCCTACTATCGAAGGAAGCTATGTCGCAGCTTGCTGTATGAATGTGGCCATGTTTCAAATTGATCCCACAACCATAACATTTAATTCCACCTTAAATCAATCAACTGCTGATATCATTAAATCTGCAGTTCGCGATATTGTATATTACAATCTGTGGGAATGGCAAATCGTAAATAATTTTGGTCCCACTGTTGAGCTCCAAATTCCTGGCGGATTCAATAACCCCCTTGCAATAAATAATGTATCTAGCGCAAACACCTCCTTCTCTTGGCTAACCGACGAAGGGGATATCTCAACAGACTTTTCACCCGTTTTTCAATTCGAAACAGATGGTGAACATTTGATTTTCTTCGACGTGTTTGAAAATGGCTGCTTCATTACAACGGATAGTTTAACAGTAATGATTACTTCATTAAGTACCCCAGAAATTTTACAAAACTTCAAAGCAGTACGCACCTCTACTCACATTACACTAATGAGTGAAAGCGTAATCGAAGAAATTTATCTTTTCAATGTAGTAGGAAAGCAATTGGCTCATTCCACTGCTCCAAACAATGTAATTTCTTTACCAATAACCAATTCTCAACCTATAGTTATTCAATTGAAAATCAATAACAGATGGTTTTACACCATCAAATGAGAAAGGAATTAAGCATGAATTGTGAATAAACTTGAGAATTATTTAATATTGAAACTCGTCGGACGAATTATTTTTGCAGCTCTAAAGCCGAGTCCGTAATAGGGCGGGTCTTTTTAGTTAAGGTAAGGCAAACCCTCGAAAGCGTTCGAGGGTTTGTTTTTTTCAATCCGATATAAAACAAAAAAGGCCGCGAAACGCGGCCTTTCCTGAAACTAAATCCACATTATTCAACTGCAATCTGAACGGTAGCACGATCCTTACCATTCGCCAATTCTACTGCATAAATACCAGCAGAAAGTGAAGCAAGCTCTACACGTACAGTGTTATTACCAGCTGGAAGAGTTCCTACATTTTGTGTAGCAACAACTTGACCCAATTGGTTTAAAATACGAACATAAATTTTGTTTGAAGTCTCTTGACCGAAAGATAACAATACATAATCGTTAGCTGGGTTTGGATAAACATTCAAAGAGTTCAAGAAGTTTGCTTCTGAAACACCAATGATACAATCAGCACATGAATCGAAACAAACAACGTTTAATACTTCAGCTAGACCAGAACGTGTGTGAACACGGTTGTATCCACCAACTCCGTTCGCAACACCGCAAGCGATAATTCCAGCGCCTTCTTCATTCGTAGGTGCATTTACATCACCATTCATGAATTTGTATTGAATTTCAGCTGAACCACTGATGTTCACTGTGCACTCATAAATACCATTACCGTCAGGGTCAGTCATTTGAGTTGCGCCACCTTGCCATGCTGGAGTAGTGAAGCCACCAATCATCCATACACCTGCTGGATCTGGAGAAGTATTTTGCATGTTCACTCGGAAAGTCACATCTGCTGGATCAGGATCAGTGATACATTCAACTGAACATTGTGTGTAACACCAGTGCTCAATAACAGGGTCTGAACCAACAACCAACTGACGATTACCGTTTACGTTACATTCTGCTGGTAAAGACTCATTTCCATCAGCCCAATCAGCACCATTCACAAATTTGTACTCATACGTACCTGGCTGTAATAACAGGGTAACTTCATAAATACCATCACCATCTGGGTCTGTCATCAATGTAGTAGGATCGCCAGGATTCCATCCTTGGAAGCTACCTGCAACGTGTGGACCGTTTGGATTCACAGTCTGCAAAGACATGTTTACACGGAAGAATACAGGAGTTGGAGCTTGACATGGTCCGCAAGCGCTGAAACATGCAACATCCAATACAGTATTATCTGAAGTAAGAGTAGCCGTTCTGTTTCCGCCTGTAGCACAATCGTTAGGAACCGCTTCAGCGAATGCCCAATCGTTACCATTGATAAACTTGTAAGCCAAAGATGACGCTGTTCCAACGTTAACAATAGCTTCAAATGTACCTGATGGGTTACCTAGTGGGTAAGCCGGATCAAACATTTGTGTAGTCGCTGGGTTCCAACCTTGGAAATCACCTGCCAAGAATACCCCAGCTGGGTTAACTCCACTTGCCTCTTGAGTCATATCAACACGAAAACGTACAGTCTTCTGACCACATGCGGCACAATTTGCGAAACAAACAGTCATTGATTCAGTTGTGTTCGCACCAGAGATTAACCAAAAACGATTGTCGTTTCCGTTTACCTCAACTTGACAAGCTGCAGGAACGTCTTCAGCACCTACCCATCCATTTCCGTTAATGAATTTAAACTGATAGATTTGAGGAACTAAAGATAGGGTTACACTATACACGCCATCGCCATCGCCATCCGTCATAACAATCGGGTTAGGCTGATCGCCAGGGTTCCAGTTTACATAAGCAGCATTTTCAACAATTCCGTCGTAGTTGACATCATTGAAGTTACCTGCTAAGTGAACGCCATTTCCACTTACGGTTTGGCCGTTCATGTCTACGTTGAACGTTACATCAATTTGAGCCTGTGCGGCTAAAGTTGCTAACGCTACGAAACAGAAAGTAAAAATTTTTTTCATAGGTTTTAAATGATTTAGTTTAGTTCGTGTACTTTTAACACTTTCCAAATATAATTCGTTTTTGTGTCGCACACCCTTACTAGACGTAAATCATGAAAAAAAGTTCGCTGTTTTTATTCACAACTCTGTTGTTCATCACTTCTATCGCTCAGAATCAAGATGCAAGAATAATTGACCGTATTGACCCGCCAAATTGGTTCAGCGGAATGGAAAACCCAACTGTAGAACTCCTTATTTACTTGAATTCCGATGCTGAAATTCAATTCGAATTAGAAAAAAAAAGCAAAGCATTCGCTTGTATCAATCATGTTGAAAAATCAAAGCTAAATCACTACTACTTCGTTGAACTAACCATAAAAAAACAACCAAAAAACAATGAACTATCATTGATTGCTTCCAACAAAAGAACGGGAACTGTAGAAAATTTCAAATACCAAATAACACCGAAGTCATACCATCCCCTTGGTCTTAATCAAACAGACGCTATTTACCTTGTATTTCCAGACCGATTTTCAAATGGTGACCCCAACAATGAATCGTTTTCAAGCTACTTCCAAAAAACAGAACGCAATGAACTCAAAGGCCGACGAGGCGGTGACCTCAAGGGAATAATTAACCATTTGAATTACATTGAAGAACTTGGATTCAATGCCCTTTGGTTAAATCCAATTGTAGAAAACAATGAAAAAATTGATTCATACCATGGATACGCAACAACTGACTCTTATTTCATTGACCCAAGAATTGGAAATATCAGCGACTTAAACGAGTTGACTAACCTGATGGGTCAAAAAAAAATGAAACATATTTGGGACGTGGTATACAATCATTGGGGAGATCAACACAAACTCTTTCTTGAAATGCCCGATAGCGCCTGGTTTCATTGGCATCCCACTTTCACAAAAACAAATTACCGGGCTGAAACCATGATGGACCCCTATGCCAGTGCATTCGATAAATCAACCATGGCCAACGGGTGGTTCGACCATCACATGCCCGACCTGAACCAACAAAACCCTCACCTCGCCAAATACCTTATTCAAAACTCCATTTGGTGGGTGGAAACCGCACACATTGATGCATTCAGAATTGACACATACAGCTATCCCGATCAAGCGTTTATGGCTAATTTAAATGCTACTTTGAAGATCGAATACCCAAACTTGTTCAACTTCGGAGAGACATGGGTGCAAGGCACGCCTATACAAGCATGGTTCACAGAAGGCAATCGATTGAATACGCATTTCAACTCGCAACTCAATGGTGTTACTGATTTTCAATTGTTCTATGCGCTAACCAAAGGACTTACAGAAAATTTCGGATGGGAAGAAGGATTGAGACGCATTGAACTTACTCTTGCGCACGACTACCAATATGAGCATCCTGAAAATTTGGTCACTTTTCTTGATAATCATGACTTGCCTCGAATCTACTCCGTTTTTAATCAAGACTTCATGAAATGGAAAATGGCCCATGCCATGCTTTATACCTTAAGAGGAATACCTTGCACCTACTATGGAACCGAAATTCTAATGACCGGTTTTTGTAATCCAGACGCACATGTTCGAGAAGAATTTCCAGGCGGGTGGGAAGATCACAAAGCAAATCTTTTTAAACAAGAAGAAAGAACAGCATTGCAAAACGAAGCCTTTCAATTTATTAAAACACTTGTCAACTACCGAAAGCAAAATACTTGGATGACAACAGGTAAACTGGTTCAATTCGTACCCAATGACAATACCTACGTCTACGCGAAAAAAGGCGATTCCAAAACACTCATTTGTTTGTACAATCTCAATCAAGATGCGAAACAAATAAACTGTGCTCAATTAAGTGAAATCTTAAAAGGACAAACATCTGGACGAAATATTATGAATGACCAAAACATAAATTGGGATTCAAAAATCGAAATTCCGGGCAATCAGTTTCTACTAATAGAAGTTTCACATTAATTTCGAATCAAACTAAAAATCATGAAAAACATCATTTGTACAGCTCTCCTTTGTTTGTTATTTCAATCAGCATGGTCACAAAAGCATACTGAGAGTAAAGTCACTATCATCAAAATAGATACTGCT
>CAYSEX010000007.1:0-8535 GCA_964430305.1 uncultured Chryseobacterium sp. | reverse complement strand
TGATTTTCCTTTCGGTCAATCCATGATGCAACAACAAGACAACTCAGCTAAAATTGGAATTACCCCTTCCAAATCCTATAAAGGAAATGGCGTAATGATCGAGTCTGTAACCCCTGCATCACTAGCCGCAGCTTTGGGCCTACAAACAGGAGATGTTCTGGTTGAATTGAATGGAAATAAAATCCAAAACTTTACAGACTTGAAAACCATTCTAGAACAACATAAAGTGGGAGACGAAGCTCAAATTACATTCACAAGAGAAGGGAAAAAGAAGAAAATGACTGGATTTTTCATTCCTGTTTCGAACATGAATATTCAACGAGACATTCGCATTTCACGCCCTTAAATTGCAGCAACACATTCTTGTTTCAGCCCTCGATTGGGGATATGGTCACGTTACCCGAACAAACATTCGGGTGAATCATTTTTTACAATCCGGAAACAAAATTACCATTGCATGTTCGAAAAATCAGTTTGACTTGTGGTCACAACTTCAACCTGAATTAGAAATTATCCCTGAATTACCAGACAACAAGATTGAATTGAAAGGCATTTCTTTTGAAATGCTTTTTTTAGCCAAACGCAACAAACAATTTCAAAAAAACTGGTCAAAGGAATCACTTTGGGTAAATGAATTCATTAAAAACAATTCGGTAGACCTCATCTACTCTGATAACCGATACGGTTTTTTTTCATCACACGTCCCTTCTATCCTGCTCACTCATCAATTGTCTTTACAAGGACCATGGCCTTGGAGAAATATAGCCCAATGGGCATTGAATAAGCGTTTGAGTAATTTCAACCGAATTGAAATACCCGATTTTGAGAATACTCCCCGACTGGCTGGAAAATTGTCAACTTCTTCGAATTTAAACGTGACATTCGTTGGTCCTTTAACACCTGAATTTCATGACAATTCAACTTTCAATTACAATTGCGAACATGTACTTTTTTTATCGGGCCCAGAGCCACAGCGATCTCAATTGGCCCAGCTGATTCATGACCTGTGGCCCATCGATTTTGCCCTTCATATAGTAGGTCATTGTAACATCAAAGTAGAAAAATTGAATGTTCATCTTTTGGGGTTTTTAAATACACAAGATAAACTAACCGTTTTAAAGCAAGCAAAACTCATTATTACACGAAGTGGATACACCACACTGATGGAATTGCACGGATTGAACAAAAAGGCCATTCTCATCCCTACCAGAGGACAATGGGAACAAGAATATTTAGGCATGTATTGGAATGTACAATTTCAGTTTCCCTGCACAGATCAAATACACCTCAGCACGGAATATTTAATTTCGCAAATCAAATCGCAGTCATGACTCAGGAAGAAATAGACGTTCATTTTATGAAGCAGGCCTTAAAAGAGGCGGAATATGCTATGGAAGCAGATGAAGTGCCTGTTGGATGCGTTATTGTGGCCGACGGAAAAATTGTAGCCCGGGGTCATAATTTAGTTGAACGCTTGCATGATTTTACTGCTCATGCAGAAATGCAAGCTTTCACAGCTGCATCAGAACATTTGAACGGCAAATCGCTGATTCCATGCACCTTGTACGTAACATTGGAACCTTGCGTCATGTGCGCTGGAGCTGCATATAACACCCGAATTGGCCGAATTGTTTTCGGAGCGTCTGACTTGAAAAGAGGATATTCTATCTTCGAAAGCCCCGATCGAAAAATAATACACCCCAAAACACAGATAAAATCTGGTGTTCTAGAAAATGAGTGCAGTAGTCTACTCACCTCCTTTTTCTCGAAAAAGCGAGGTTAACAGCAATTAATGCTTTTTATCCACTTTTATTAACATTGCTTTCACACCCACAAGCGGACAATTAGATTTGTGAGTTAGGAGCCATGCTCCGAAACCTAAACATTTTTCTATGATAACGCGAATTATTGGTATCAATACCAGTACCTATGTGAATGCTGAAATGAGGCTCGACGATTGTGATTCATTGCAATTGGTTGGTCCAAATAACGTGGGTAAATCCACCTTAATCTACACCTTGAACTTCTTGTTTATTGTAGACGGTTCGAAGATGTCATTCTCTGGACAACGAAGAGGTGATAAAGAAACCATACATCACTACTTCCCTACACACAATCAAAGCTATATCATTTTTGAAGTCATGAAAGGCGGTAATAATTACTGCATCATGGTTAAACGTGACAGCGATGGCGAGTTGGAATATTTCCGAATTTCTTCTGAGTATGTTTCCGATTATTTTTTCAAAAAAGAAGGAACAACCCAGCGCATTCGAAAATGGGACGAAGTTCAAGATGAATTCAAAGCCAATGGCATTGAGCTGTACCTTTTTAAGAGTAAAACGGAGGTATTCAACACCGTATATGCTCGCGGACGAAAGAACGATGCCGCCATTTGGCTTGAAGACAGCGTTCGAACCGATGGATTATCGAACAACTTCTCGAAGGTCTATAGGTATTTAATCAATTCAAAACTGATCACTAACAAAACCCTTAAAGAAAGTTTAATTGTTGCTGATAACCGAGAAAATGAAGGGCTCAGTTTCTCACAAAAAAACAAGAAAGACATCAATGATTTGTTGCGAATCAACGATGAAATAAAAACGGTAAAGAGCATACAGAAAGAGTTTGAAGAGTTCAGAGAAGTGGTGAATCTCTTCCGTGCAAAAACCCGTATTGTTAGTGATTTGGTGTATGCTTTCGACCAACAATACAACGGCGTCATCAACAATCTAGACAGCAACAGATTAGAAAAGGAAAAGCAATACCAAAGCACACTTCTCATTCTAAATGAAAAGTTGAAACCGAAACAAGAGGAACTGAATAGAGAAATTGGAAAGCGTGAATTGGAAGTTGAAATTCAAGAGAAACAATTTATAGCACTACAAACGCAACTAGACGAAATTGCGTCTTTTGAAACGAAAAAGTTCCTCGAAGAATCACTGCTGAACTTAGACGCAAAACGCAGAGAATCTGAGGTTCGAATTACCATGGTTGAGAATCAAAAATTGGATTCAAAACAATTGGAAATGAAGTTGGCTAAAATGGATAATACCATAGCTAAACTGGACGCCCAAATTAAGAATTACGATGACCAATTGATTCAAAAAATTACTACGAAAGATGATGTTCGTCAAATTCTAAATACCGTATTCTCTCAAGAGTTTGCTTCCTTACCAAGTAACCTTGTCAAGAAGAAGGTTACTAAAACAGGCACTACACTTACCATTTTTGACGGAGAGATAAAACTTCCAAAAGACCTTCCGCTCGTTGAAATACCTTCAGTAAAATCATTGAAAGATGAAGTTGCAGAAATCAAAAAAGAAAAAAGTGAATTAGAAAAACTTTGGGCTGTTGCACTTCATTTTGATCAAGCACAAAAAGAACTTTCTGAAATTCTTGAAGAAATTGAGATTGTAAAAGGCAAATTAGCTAAGATCAAAAACAAGCCGAAATTGGAAAAAGAAGCTGATGCCGTTGGCAAAGTGCTTCGTGAAATGAAAACTGAAAAGGATGCTTGCGAAAATGAATTATCTAAATTGAAAAAAGATATTTCAGACAAATCATTACTCCTTGAATCATTAAAAGAGGAAACACGCCGAAGCGAGGAACGATTGATTGAATTGAAGCGAAGAAAAGCGGAAATAGAAACTTTCGGAATTATTCCAACAGAATATGACACCACCGAATCTTTAGATGAAATTTATGCTAAAATTAAACTGTCGAATGGCGATAGAGATACGCTAAAATCGAATAAAGACCGCATGTTTGATCATCTCAGATTCAAAACAAACTCTGCAATGGCAGATGAAGAGGAGTTTATCAAATATCTTGAAGATGAAATTGCATGCATTCAAGACAAAGAGAAAAGTATTGATGGACTTCTTGCTTCAATTAGCACCCAATTTGCTAATCCTGCATTCAACTTGCGCAAGCGCTACGAAGAGTTCAAAACATTCGTTTATAACCGATTCAATGAGAGTTTGGCAAAAACAAGAATCTCAAACATTGAATCACTTCGCATTGAATTGGTCGACAACAAGCGTGTCCTTTTCGATCTTGAACGCATCGCCTCTATTGAACATTTAAATGCACAGTTGGCATTCGAATTCGAGCAAGGCGAAGATTTAAAAATTCTAAACTCTTACCTAGACTCTGGCAAAACCATTGACTTTGAAGACCTATTCGATATTGAACTGCACTTAAACGTAAAAGGCACATTAAAACGAGTTGACTTAAAAGAGCAAGTTGAGTCTGATGGTACCGACCGTATGATTCGTTTGGTCATTGTTATGGCAATTATTAATCGACTAGCCATTTCAGCTCCAGAAAATAAAATTGCCCTATTCATTGATGAGATTGGTACCATTGACGAACACAACAGACCTCAATTGGTTCAGTTCTGCAAAGAGCATAACTTCCTACCCATCTTCGCTGCACCGCAGCCTTATGATGGATTCAGCAAATATTATTTCATCTTCCGATCAAAAGGAAAAATCAATCTCAACGACAAGCAACACGCGGTTCGAAGAGAAGACCTTAATCTACTCAACAACTAAAAATGGATTATCCAAACATACCCGACTTTGCAACACTTTTTCCGCATGACGTAAACGCCATTGAAGAAGTTAAAATCAACTACAACCTAATCGAAGAAAATGATTAAAGCCGAACCACGGACCATTCTCAATTTCTTAAACACCTATTTCGATGTGGTGCGCGACTTGTTTGAATATCAGCAACAAGACGGCATCATAACAAAAGAAGTTTATGACATGATATGCCATAAACACGGACCTCAAATGAAATCGCGTTTACGCGAATATCGGGTCATTCGGGCCGTAGGTGGCGATTATGAAATGCGAGATGTCTATTTCAAACTCATGGAATTTTTGCTGTTTGAATTCAAACCGCTACTTCCTGAAACCATTGAAAAATATAAAGGCGCTATAGCCGAACTTTTTCTGAAAATTAGAAAAAGTGAAATTCACGACCGAGACATTCTTATTGAGCGTATAAAAAATCTAAGCGGTCAAGTAAGAGAATTCGTGGACCTAGTGGAACGAAATGCATTCCGCCTACTCAGCGAAACTCGCGACTTGAAATCGAATATTGATCGTGTGCAATACCGGGAAAAAGTCAATAAAGCAAGTTTCTGGATTGAATACTACATTCTCCCCTTAAATAGAATTCTCGACGTAAATCACAGTGAGTCTGTAACAAGCAAATTGGTTGAAGTTTCAGAATATGCCAATAGAAAAAGATTGGATTATTCAGATGAAACCATTCGCAATGAATACGAAAGACTTTACGTTCAACTGATTCAAACCAACCAAGATTTATTGAAGCAATCGAAAATTCTAACCAATGAATTACTTCCTCTACTGGAAAGAATACGAACAGAATCTCTCATTCTCACCGGGTTCATTGAATTTTTAAGAAACCCCTATAAGGTTGAAACTCCTCCTCTTTTGAAAGGTTCAAGAACCATGGTTTACGCCAAAGACATGTACTTCAAAGTGCGCGAGTTTTTCGAACAGTTCCAGGTGGAAGGTCCTGTTATTGTTGAGGAAGGTGTAAGCGACTTCGATAAATGGATCTTTGACAGAACACTTTTCAAAGAAAAATTAGCTGAAAACATGCCTGTAAATGACTTCTTCACTTGGTGTTTCAAAGCATTGAAAAAAGATTTCTCTGAAATTGAAACTGAAAAATACTTTGCAGTTACGGGGCTTCTTTTCGATGAAGATTTACAAATAGATTACTCGAAAAAAGGCGAGCGTATTGAAATCAAAACAACAACATCAAAGCTATCTGTTCCTAAATTAAAAGTAGAACCCGCAAGTAAAATTTAATATGGTATACCCTACACATCATAGACGCATCGTGGAAGAGCTCATGGGAGGTAAATTCCTGCTGAGCAATGAAGAACATTTCAATAGTCTAAAAGAAAATGAAAAATTCTATGCTGAATTTTTCAAAGTTTCATTCGACCTGGAGTTGGTCATGAAGCCTGACTATTACTATTTGTTAAGCAAAGACACACAAGAAAATTTTTCTCGCGACGTAAGCATCTTCGTGGCTATTCTCGCATATGAATTAGACAGAGATGGAAAAAACTTTACAGATGCATTTGATTATCACGAATTCAATTTCGAAGAAATTGATCAGTACTTTGACAACAGTTCTTTCATTGATCTCATTGAGAGTAATAAAACATTAAAAGATGCTGAAAGCAGAAGAACGCTTTTGAATGGTATGTCACGAAGAAACATTATCTTTAAAACGTTTGAAGACCGTTTTACTTTCACACAAGCGTACAAAGTTTTCGTTGATTTTGCGAAAGACCTTGCGTTAAAGCGAATGAAAGGTGAAACTGAACAAACAGAAACTGAAACAACATGAAAAATTTAATCACACTTTTTTTCCTTTCATTGGGAATTTGTGCTTTTGCCCAACCAACCAATAATTCAAATGGAGCAATATCTCATGCACTTATACATGACGGCGCTGTAGCTGTATGTGAATGCACTAGCATAGTCCAAAACAGACTTAGCCCACAATTCCAAGATATTGTGAGTTTTAAAATTTTGGCAGATACCTACGAAGAATGGGAAAATGCCATGGTACTTTTCATTAATAACAACCCCGAACAAGCAGCTCGTGATTTGGCTGTTATTGAAGAAATGGGGCAAGAAGGAAAACCGTTCATGCAGTGCATTCATAAAATGGAGATGAATTTTGCAGGTACAGGCGTAGATACACCTGCTTCCTATGAATTAATGATGATGGAACTTTATGAAATCCAATGCGAATTCGCAGCTGCCTTAATGCAGTTCGGAATGGAGATTTCAAGCAATGAACAATAACAAATTTTAAAAACTTAAATTAACCAAAATGAAAAAAAACATCATTCTCGCACTATTTGCCGCTGCAGGAATTTTCGCAAGCTCTAGTTGCAATATGAACCAAGAAAAAGAAGTGGCTGCAGATGTTTGCGGATGTACCTCTCAACTTGAAAAACAATTAAGTCCCGAGTTCGTTAAGCTTGTAATAGAAACAACTGACGCTCCAAATCCAGAACAAGCCATGACAGAAAAACTTGAAGCTATGGAAATGGAAGAAATGTTAGCAATCATGGCAGATATGAAAGTGGTTAACGAAATTGAAAACGACAAAGGTGAGTTCAGTGCATGTATGAATGAACTGGAAAAAAAATATGACAATGCCTACACTTTCGATGAAGAGGAAAGCATGAAAACAGTACTCGCCGAAATGCAAAAATTAGATTGTAAATTCGGGTCTGCCATCTTGAAATTAGGCATGCAAGCTAAGTAATTCACATTTTATTAACAACTTTGGAAAAGATGCATTACATTTGCCCCGCCTTTTGGGGCGGGTTTTTCATCTTTTCCTTGGCTGTTGGCGTATACAGCATTTGAACGAAGGATTGTAGTTGTTGAATTCAAACCGAATCGGCACTAAAACTACAATTTATGATAACCTTTCAGGAACTCGGGCTTTCTAAACCCGTTCTGTCAGCTATTGCTGACCTTGGATTTGAAAATCCAACCCCCATTCAACAACAGGCTATTCCTCACTTGCTAACGGGTACATCAGACCTCGTGGCACTTGCTCAAACAGGAACCGGCAAAACAGCAGCTTTTGGCCTGCCTTTAATGGAGTTACTCGACTTTAACAATAGAAAAACACAAGCTTTTGTGTTGGCCCCTACAAGAGAGCTCTGCATTCAAATTACAAATGACCTTTCCAAATTTGCGGCACAAACGCATGGTGCCCATGTGGTTGCCGTTTATGGCGGTGCAAGTATAGAAGGACAAATTCGCGACATACGCAAAGGCGCTCAAATCTTGGTTGGAACACCCGGTAGAACAGTTGACCTTATTGAACGAGGCGTTATTGACTTAAGTCAAGTTGATTTTGTTGTTCTCGATGAAGCCGATGAAATGCTTCATATGGGATTCAAAGATGATCTTGATGCTATACTATCTGAAACACCAGAAGAAAAACAAACGTGGTTGTTCTCGGCAACCATGCCCGCAGAGGTTTCTCGCATAGCTAAAAACTACATGACTAGCCCTGTAGAAATTACAGCGGGTGAGAAAAATTCGGGAAACGAAAACATAGAACACGTTTACTATCTAACGCATCAGCGCGATAAATACTTGGTTTTAAAACGCATCGCCGATTACAACCCTGATATTTTCGCCATTGTATTCTGCAGAACTAAAGCGGAAACACAGCAAATTGCCGATGCGCTAATCAAAGACGGCTATAACGCAGATGCTCTTCACGGTGATTTATCACAATCGCAACGTGACCATGTAATGAAACGCTACAGAAACAGAGCGCTTCAAATGTTGGTTGCTACTGATGTGGCTGCAAGAGGTATTGACGTGAATGATGTAACACACGTTATACAGTACAATCTACCAGATGAAATAGAAAACTACACACACCGCAGTGGTCGTACGGCTCGTGCAGGCAAGAAAGGAACAAGCATTGTTCTAATCAACA
>CAYSEX010000006.1:62714-64998 GCA_964430305.1 uncultured Chryseobacterium sp. | reverse complement strand
CCGTTGCTTCCGGTAATACCAATGATGGGAATATGCGTAATAGATCTGTTCCAACTGGCCCATTGTTGAATGGCTTGCAATGTGTTCGGAACGTGAATCACAAGACAATCTGCAGGTAGTTCAACAGGTTCGTCGCACAAGAAAATTCGAACACCTTGCACATATGCTTTGTCAACGAATCGGTGTCCGTTAAAGTTTGGTCCCTTCAGTGCAGCAAAAAGGCTATTTTTACCGCTTACTATTTTCCTTGTGTCGGTGTAAAGTTCATGTATGACTACAGAATTGAATGCTTGGGGAAGACTTACATTCCAAAGTAATGAAAGGTCTTTCAGTTGAGTTGCATTCATTCTTCTTGTGCTGCGGGCGTAATTTCTTCTGTGACCACCACCTCATCTTGAGGTTCAGTAAAAATGCGTTTTTGGAAAAGAAGTATAAGCAGTATACCCAAGGTAATGGCTGAGTCAGCAATGTTAAAAATGGGTGGGAATAATTCCCTTGTCTCACCGGGGTAAATGGGAGACCAGGAAGGCCATGTAACTTCACGATCGAAATGCAACATATCAACTACATTTCCGCGTAACATAGGTGCATAGCCCTCTCCGTTGGCTTGGGCTAAACCTGGGTAACCAATAAAGTCTTGGAAGTGCTCATCAAAAGTAGACCCTTTGTCGAACATTACGCCATAGGCAAGGCTGTCAATGATATTTCCCAAAGCACCGGCTACAATGAGGGAAAGGCAGATCAAATAAAGTTTAGAAACATGTTTTTTTGTTAGTCGAATGACATACCAAAGAATTCCGGAAACAACGACAATGCGAAAAACACTTAGTACTATTTTTCCTGTAGTGCCCGGTAGCATCCACCCGAATGCCATACCGGGATTTTCAACGAATTGCAATTCAAACCACCCTGGAATGAGTTCAATTTTTTCACCGTAATGAAACGTAAGTTTAACCCACAGTTTTAAAAGTTGGTCTACGGTTAAAACACTTAAGATGGTAATGATTATCGTTCTCACAATTCAAACTACAATTTAATAGGTTATTTTCCTGAGGGCTTCAAATTAATTCCTGCCTTAAGCCACGCAATGTCGTAACCTACTTCAGCAAACACACCCAATTTAGATGAAATCTGATAGTTTGCTCCAACATTAACGGCATAATAAAGGAAAGAATCATTATAGTCGTAATTCGATGCAACAACACCGGGGTACGTGGTTGTGTATTTGTATGATTCCATTACTAGACCCAGATTCAATATGCCATAAACATCTAATTTATCTACATCAAGCGGATAGTGGTAGGTTCCACGAGCTCCAATAACCAAGTCAGTCCATCGGCCAGAGTCTTTATATCCACCGAAATAATCATAGTTGTAAGATGCTGTCTTGAATGCAGCAAATCCTCCTATGCCAATGGTACCAGGACCAATATTATCAATAATACCTTGATCGTATGCAGCAAATAAGGTGGGGCTCGATGAAAAGTCACCTGCACTTGAATAGGAAAGGTAACCACCGAAACCTATTCCAAGGTTAAGGTTTTTCGAACCTACTTCGAATTGGGCTTGTGCATTCCATAATGCCGAAAACACCATACAAAAGGCAAATATTTTTTTGAAGTTCATGGTTTGTTTAATTATTAGGTTAAAGGAATTTACTGCATGTTTTTAGCTTCAATGCTTAGGGTAGCGTGTGGAACCAAGCGCAATCTCTCTTTCGGTATAAGCTTGCCTGTTACGCGGCAAACACCGTATGTTTTATTCATGATGCGCAACAAAGCATTCTCAAGGCTTTTAATAAATTTCTCTTGTCTTGATGCCAACTGAGCTACTTCTTCACGACTGCTGGTATCGCTGCCATCTTCCATCATTTTAAATGTTGGCGAGGTGTCATCCGTACTGTTGTCGCCGTCTCTTGATAAAGATTCTTTCAATTCATCATAATCTGATCTAGCCTGAACCAATTTCTCTTTAATTAAGGCTTCAAACTCTTTCAAATCCTTGTCCGAATAACGCGTTGCGGTGACAGGTTGAACCGTAGGTTTAACAACGGGTTTTGAAACCGGAGCAGGAGCTGGTTTCGCAATCGGAGCCGGTTTTGGAGCGGGTTTCGCAACTGCTTTAACTACAGGCTTTACGGCGGGCTTTGAAACCACTTTTTTTATTGGAGCTTTAGCCACTACTTTTTTCGGAGCAGGTTTCGCAACCACTTTCTTTGCAGGTGCTTTGGCCACTACTTTTTTCGGAGCAGGTTTCGCAACCACTTTCTTTGCAGGTGCTTTGG
>CAYSEX010000006.1:61414-62614 GCA_964430305.1 uncultured Chryseobacterium sp. | reverse complement strand
TCTTTCATGACTTTACCACATTTTCTTCCCAGTGTGGCAAAATTCAATTTGAGATTTTTAATGATCTTGGTTGTGTTTTCATCAACACAATTCACTTGCTTCACATTAATTTCACTGCAAATGAGGTCTGCCACATTTCCAATGTATGTACGAATCTGATTATCTAAAACAGGAATACGAATTTCAGCAAGTGGTTGACGAACACGAATATTTTCTTTTTTCCGAATAGATAAAGCCATGGAAGAGATGCGTTGAGCCAAATCCATTTTCGTCTCCAATTCGGTATCTCGGAATTCTAAATGTTGCAATAAGGAAAGATGAACACTTTGGTTATTTCCATTCAAGCTTTGGTACAACCAGTCTGCATAAAACGGAGCGTATGGCGACATGAGCTGTGCAATTTGTTTCAGACATGCATGCAATGTAGCATAGGCAGCTCGCTTATCTGAAGTTAATTCACCATGCCAAAAACGTTTTCTGGCAAGACGCACGTACCAATTCGATAAATGTGCATCAACAAATTCTTCAATGGCTCTTCCTGCTGGTGTAGGGTCAAAATCATTCAAGTTTTTCTCTACCTCTAATGTTAGTGCATTGAGTTTGCTGAGTATCCATTTATCTAACTCTGAACGTTCATGAACGGCCGGATCCAATTCACTTGGTTGATACGCATCTATATTCGCATAAAGAGCGAAGAAAGAATAAGTGTTGGAAAGAGTTCCGAAAAAAGTACGTTGTACTTCTTCAATTCCCTTCACATCGAATTTTAAATTATCCCACGGATCTGCATTGGTTATCATGTACCAGCGCGTTGCATCGGGGCCGTATTTCGCCAATGTTTCAAAGGGATCAACGGCATTGCCTAATCGCTTAGACATTTTATTCCCATTTTTATCCAATACCAAACCGTTTGAAACTACATTTTTGAACGCCACACTATCATTCAGCATCACTGATATAGCATGTAGCGTGAAGAACCAGCCACGAGTTTGATCCACACCTTCGGCAATAAAATCTGCGGGGTAGGCATCCTTAAATTCGCTTTCGTTTTCAAACGGATAGTGCCATTGTGCATACGGCATAGCCCCCGAATCAAACCAAACATCAATTAAATCGCTTTCGCGGAACATTTTTTTGCCTTTCGGCGATACCAGAATAACCTCATCTACATAAGGACGGTGTAAATCGAATTTCCCACTT
>CAYSEX010000006.1:0-61404 GCA_964430305.1 uncultured Chryseobacterium sp. | reverse complement strand
AACCAATCCGTTCGAAACAACATTTTTATATGCTACTGAATCAAAGCATAAGGTTGCAATGGCGTGAAGCGTATAAAACCATCCTCTGGTTTGATCAACACCCTCTGCAATGAAATCTGCTGGGAATGACTTTCCTTGGTCAATCTTTTCTTTGTTTTCAAACGGATAATGCCATTGGGCATAGGGCATGGCACCACTATCAAACCAAACATCTATGAGGTCTGATTCTCGGCGCATGGGTTTGCCGCTTTCACTGACTAAGACAATTTGGTCTACATAGGGTTTGTGTAAATCAAACAAGGAGTAGTTTTCAACCGAATGATCATTCGGTATGAATTTCTCAAGTGGATTAGCAGTCATTATTCCTGCTGAAACACTTTTTTCTATTTCACTTTTCAGTTCTTCTACGGAGCCAATGCATAGCATCTCATGGCCATCTTCTGTTCTCCAAATGGGTAGTGGAATACCCCAAAATCTGCTTCTCGATAGATTCCAGTCATTCGCATTTTCCAGCCAGTTTCCAAATCTACCCGTTCCTGTTGATGCGGGTTTCCAGTGAATGGTGGAGTTGAGTTCAACCAATCTGTTTCTTTTTTCAGGAACACGAATGAACCATGAGTCAAGTGGGTAATACAATACCGGTTTATCGGTGCGCCAGCAATGTGGATAGTTGTGCGCGTATTTTTCTTTTTTAAATAGTTTTCCTTCAGTTTGAAGTTTCAGAACAATACGCTCATCAACACTGAGGTAATTTAATTTTTCTGTATCGCGAATGATATTGGCCAATGCCAATTTTTGTTTCGCAAGCTCTACTGCTTTTTCCTCATCTGAATAGTATGCTTCTTTCACGTATTCTTCTCCAAAGAGAAAAGTGCCGTCTTGCACTTCAGGTAAGAACTTACCTCGTTTATCTACCAAGGTCAGGTTGCCCATTCCAAATTGTTTCGCAACGCGAAAATCGTCTGCTCCAAAGCTAGGCGCTATGTGAACAATTCCAGTACCATCTTCGGTGGTGATGAAGTCACCTGAGATGACTTTGAATGCTTCACCGTCGGTGGGTTGAACGAAAGGAAGTAATTGCTCATAATCTATACCCACAAGATCTTTTCCGGCTATGGATTGTCTGAGTAGGTTGGGAATTTTCTTCGATCCCAATTCAAATCCATCCAAGTCTTCGCCATTAGCGGAAGGGAAATATTTTTCTCTTAATGGCGCTGCCACTATGAAAAGAGCGCGTTCGTTTCCGAAGGGAGAGTACGATTCAACAATATCATACGTGATTTTTTCACCCACTGCCAGGGCTACGTTTGAAGGCAAAGTCCAAGGTGTGGTGGTCCAAGCTAAGATGTATACATTCAATGAGCTGTCTAATCCCAGTTTTGATTTGGCATTGATGGTTTTAAACTGCGCAACTGCCGAGGTATCCTTAACTTCTTTGTAGCATCCGGGCTGATTCAATTCATGTGAACTTAAACCGGTGCCAGCTGCAGGTGAATAGGGTTGAATGGTGAATCCTTTGTAGAGTAGGTTTTTTTCTTGAAGCTGTTGCAAGAGCCACCAAACACTTTCTATGTATTTGTTATCATAAGTAATGTATGGGTCTGACATGTCTACCCAATACCCCATTTGTGCGGTTAATTTTTCCCACAAATCGGTATATTTCATTACCTCTTTTCTGCAAGCTGCATTGTATTCTTCAACGGTAATGGTGGTTCCAATGTCTTCTTTTTTTATGCCAAGCGTTTTTTCTACAGAAAGTTCAATTGGAAGTCCGTGTGTATCCCAACCCGCTTTGCGTTGAACCTGTTTGCCTTTCAGGGTTTGATACCTGCAGAAAATATCTTTTATGGTCCTTGCCATGACGTGGTGAATACCAGGCATACCATTGGCCGAAGGGGGACCCTCGAAGAAAACGAATGGTGCTTGACCTTCGCGTTCAGAAATGCTGCGTTGGAAAACATTTTCACGTTCCCAAAAACGTTGAATTTCATCTGCCAAGGCTGGCAAGGAAAGTCCTTTAATTTCTCTGTATTTCGACATGGCTAAAAAATAGAGTGCAAAGATAAAAAAAAGCGGAGGGCTAACCCTCCGCTTTTACATGTGCGCATGGAGGGACTCGAACCCCCACGCCTCACGGCACCAGATCCTAAGTCTGGCGCGGCTACCAATTACGCCACATGCGCATTTTGCGATGCAAATATAACGTGTTGTTTCCGAAAATGAAAGTTTTTCTCTTTGTTACTATCTTTCGGACATGAATTTTCTGCGGCATGTTCTCATTTTCGGGGTTTTAATATGTTTCACTCAATGCTCAATGGGACAATATATTTCTGGTGCTCGAATGGCAGCCTTAAGCGGCAGTGCCATTGCATCGACCGATGCTGCTGCTGGTTTTCATAATTTTTCTTCCGTAGCGAATGAGACGCATACGAGTTACATGGTTTATGCTCAGGCTCCTTTCGGAATTATGGATATTCGCGACGCAGGTATTGGAATTTTTACGAAACTCGGCAGTGGAAATGCGGGATTGAATTATTCTAACTACGGTAATACCAATTTTTCGCGTCAGCAGATGAAATTGGGTTACGCCATGAAGTTATCTGAAAAATTCAATGCGTCTATGCAAATTGGACTTTCAAATACCCGAATAGCTGGAGGTTATGGCAATGCTTCTACTTTATTAGGTCAGGTAGGAATGACCTATCACGTGCGGAAAGGATGGTCATGGGCTTTGAATGGTTGTGTTCCAGCAAGTTCTTTGCTGAATGATGAGGACATTCCTTCACGCATTCAATTGGGTACTTCGTATACATTTGGGAAAACCTTCGCCATGTTTGCCTCTTGCACAGCAAGCAGCAGCGCTGTAGAACGCATTCATTACAGCTTCGGTGCAGAGTACATTCCCCATGAACAGTTATTTGTTCGCGCAGGAATGAATACGTTCTGGCAAACTTGGTCCTTTGGTATTGGCACTTCTTTTAAATCGTGGAAATTTGATGCGTCGGCAGTGATTCATCCGCAGTTGGGCACCACGCCTCAGATTGGTTTAATATATGAAGCGCATTAATTTTTTCATAGTACTATTTTTTACTCTCATTGCGCTTGACGCATGGGCTCAACCGAATTCGGCAGAAGAGTCGAATGTGGTTGAACAAAGAATTGAATCTATATCTTCCTTGCTTGATGAGAACAGTGAATTGGATTACACTGCACTTGTTGAAGATCTAAATTATTTTTTGGTTCATCCGCTTAATCTGAATCAAGCGTCAGCCGCGGATTTGCAATCTCTTATGGTTTTAAGTGACACTCAAATTAACGCACTTTTTTTTCATATAAAAAAATTCGGGCCGTTGCGTAGTGTATTTGAATTACAGCAAGTTCGGGGTTTTGACGCGGGAACCATACGTTGGCTATTGCCTTTTGTATTTGTGAGCGAAAGTGTTGGCTTCAATGACTTTTCCTGGCTTCGATTGAAGGAGGAAGGCAGTCATGATCTCATGTACAGAACCAGAACAACACTTCAGAAACAAGCTGGATTTATTGCTGATCCCAATACGGGTGAACCTGCATATTTGGGTGGGAGATATGGACATTACTTGAGGTATCGCTTTCAATATAGAAGAAATATTTTTGCCGGAGTTACTCTTGAGAATGACATTGGTGAGTCGTTTCAGCAGGGGCCAGATTTCAAATCGGCTGGAATTTTTATTCGTGATGCAAAGTGGTTGAAGGCGCTCGCAATTGGTGATTACCAAGTGCAATTTGGACAGGGCTTAACGTGTTGGAATAGCCTGGGATTCGGTAAATCGGCGTATGCAGTTCAAGTAAAAAAGAATGCACAAGGGCTTCGTCCCTATTCATCTGTGAATGAAAATTTATTTTTTAGAGGAGTTGCGGCTACTGTTGGAAATAAAAACTGGTCGTTGTCGGCATTTGCCTCTAGAAAAAAATTGGATGCGAATGTGAGTGGAGATTCATTGGTTCAAGATGATGGTTTAGTCATTAGCTCGCTTGCATTAGGTGGGCTGCATAGAACTATACAAGAATTAGCAGATAAGGATGTGCTCACAGAAACGGTATATGGTGGAAATATTCAATATGAAAAGGGCGTGTGGAAGACGGGTGTTGTGGGCGTTGTTCAGGAATTCAGCGATTCCATTCAAGCGCGAAATGATTGGTACAATCAATATCGTTTTTCTGGAAAACAGAATCATGTAATGGGGTGGTACGGTGAAGGTGTTTGGAGAAACATTTCAATGTTCAGTGAAATGAGTAAAAGTGCCAATGGTGCATTTGCTGGAATTGCCGGATTTAGTGCGGCATTGCACAATGCTGTTTCAGTCTCACTGGTTTATCGAAATTATGAAAAGGATTTTCAATCTGTTTATTCGGCCGTATTTGCTGAAGGCAGTCCCAATATTCCTTCGAATGAAAAAGGAGTCTACATGGGAATGCAAGCCCAGCTTTCAAAATATTTAAGTTTAACGGCCTATACAGATGGTGTTGCATTTCCTTGGCTTCGATATCAGGTTTCTGCACCCTCCGTATTTTCAGATCACCTTATTCAGCTGAATTATAAACCAGATAAAAAGCACGAGTTTTATGTGCGGTATAGAAACAGAAAAACAAGCATTAATCAAAATGTAACCTCAGGCATTGATTTTCCTGTTGATCGAGAGAATCAGCAAGTCCGAATGAATTTTATTTTTTCACCCACAGCTGAAATTCGATTGCATAGCAGATTGGAATGGGTAGATTATCAGGAAGAAGGTCAACCCAGAGAACAAGGATATTTGGTCTTTCAAGACATAACATGGAAAAAATTAAATGTGCCCGTTAGTATTACTGCGCGGTACGCCTTATTTCGAACAGATGGTTGGAATGCACGCATGTACGCGTACGAGAATGATGTTTTATATAGCTACAGTATTCCTCCCTATTATGGTACGGGGGCAAGAGCGTATCTCATACTGAAATTGGATATTCGCAGAAACATTGATTTTTGGATCCGATTTGCTCAATGGACATACACCGATAGATCAATTATTTCTTCGGGAAATTCAGAAATACAAGGACCAAAAAAATCAGATCTTACGCTTCAGTTGAGAATGAAGTTTTAAAGACGCTTGAGTATTTCATTTTCAATTTCCTCACTATCCCAAACGTCTTGAATATCGGGCCTATTCATGACTTCTTTCATGATTTGATCTTGACGAATACCATTACTTAAAGCTTGGTGGTAGGGTATGTGACTAAAAGTCACTTGTGAGTATAGGGGTATCCACTTTTCTGGATACTTGGAAGCGAATCTACCTTCGATTTTTTTCTGAAGAAGAAATTCTTTATCGGCAGTTAAATCTCGCATCTCAATGTAATTACGCAGTGCTAATTCTAAAATAGCATCACCGTTTGGCTTGCGTATTTTTCCGTATTCTTTCAATAGATCTGGGTGATCTTCACCCATTTCGTTCATTAATCGGTTTAGTTCGCTGCAGTCTTCAAATCCACTGTTCATGCCTTGTCCATAGAACGGAACAATGGCATGGGCAGAGTCTCCCATGAGTGCAATTTGATTTTTGTAGTTCCAAGGATTGCATTTCGTCATGACCAAACTAGCTGTTGGATTTGTATTGAAGTCAAGAAGTAATTCTGGCATTAACGCTTTTGCATCTGGGAAATATTTTTCAAAGAAGTTCAGAATGTCTTCATCTGATTTTAATTTATCAAATGATACTTCTCCTTCGAAAGGAAAGAATAAGGTGCAAGTAAAGCTGCCATCGATGTTTGGAAGTGCAATCATCATGAATTCACCGCGTGGCCAAATGTGAAGGCAGTCTTTGCGCATTTGGTGAGTGCCATCTGCATTCGCTGGTATTTCTAGTTCTTTATATCCGTGATCAAGGTAAGATTGAGAATATTCATTTCGATCTAGTTTGGTCATACGAGCACGCACCGCACTGAAGGCCCCGTCGGTTCCAAATATTTGATCAAATTGTTTGTGAATGCGTTCTTTATTTTCTCCCTCGAAAACAACAGTGTTGGTGTCGAGTTCAACATCTATGCATTTGTGTTCGAAGTTGAGCGAAACATTTTCGAATTCAGCTGCGCAACGAACAAGTGTTTGATTGAGAATTCCTCTCGAAACACTGTAAATCGCTTGACCTTCTTTTCCGTAGGGTTGATAGGTCAATTCTCCGTCAACCGCGTGCATTAATCTCCCATACATTGGAAGTGCTACTTCTTCGATTTCTTTTCGAATATTTGCCCCTTCTAATCCTTTCCAACCGCGATCACTCAGTGCAAGATTTATACTTTTCCCTTGAACAACCTTTACGTTGCGAATGTCTGATCTACGATCGAATACAGATACGTTATAACCGCGTTTAGCGAGATAAACAGCCCACAAGCTTCCTACCAAACCGGCACCTACAATTGCTACATTTTTTTTACTCATGATACAGCATTTAATGCTTGTTCTAAATCTGAAATTAAATCATCTTCATCTTCAAGACCAACACTCAAACGTAACAATGAATCTGTGATTCCGCTGCGTTCTCTTTCTTCTTTAGGAATTGAAGCGTGTGTCATGGATGCAGGGTGACCCAACAAGGATTCAACACCACCCAATGATTCAGCCAATGAAAATACGCGAACGGCCATGGCTAATTTTTTTGCGTCTTCGAATTGGTCTCCCTTCAAACTGAATGAAATCATTCCTCCGAAGTTTTTCATTTGTTTCTTCGCAACGTCATGATTGGGATGCTCCTCGAATCCGGGCCAATACACACGGTCAACTTTCGGATGGCTTTTCAAAAAATGAGCTACTGCAGCACCATTGGAGCAATGTCTATCCATGCGAACATGTAATGTTTTTAATCCGCGTAGGACCAAAAAACTATCTTGCGGCCCTGGGGTTGCACCACACGAATTGGCAATGAAGGCCAATTGTTCGTACAAAGAATCATTGTTGCAACAGATAGCACCCATGACAACATCACTGTGCCCGCCTAAATATTTAGTTGCGCTGTGCATGACAATATCAGCATTTAAATCTAACGGATTTTGAAGGTAGGGTGAAGCAAACGTGTTATCTATGATTGAAATCAATTGGTGTTTTTTTGCGAACTGAACACAAGCTTCAATATCAATGATTTTCATCATGGGGTTGGTTGGTGTTTCCACCCAAATCATTCTTGTATTTGCATTGATACAATTTTCCATTGCTGAGAAATCATGCATGTCTACGAAGTGAAATTTTATTCCATATTTCGCAAAAACTTTCGTGAACATGCGATAGCTTCCGCCATAGAGGTCATCAGTTGCAATGACTTCATCACCAGGATTTAATAGTTTAATTATTGCATCTGCTGCGCCCATTCCGCTTGAGAAGCACAGACCATATTTTGCATTTTCAAGAGCGGCAAGACAGTTTTCAAGAGCAAGACGTGTTGGATTTTTTCCTCTCGCATAGGCGAATCCCTTGTGTACTCCGGGACTTTCTTGAACGTAGGTTGAAGTTTGGTAAATAGGAGTCATGATGGCTCCTGTGGTTGGGTCGGGTTCTTGACCCGCATGAATGGCTTTGGTTCCGAATTTCATGATGGAAAATTTCGTGCAATTTACATCATGCAGCAGATCAACAGCTGATTTCAGTTAGACATTCTTTTCTACGTACTTAATGATTTTTGAGGCTATATCAATTCCAGTTGCTTTTTCTATTCCTTCCAGGCCAGGTGAGGAGTTGACTTCAATGATGAGCGGTCCGCGTTCACTGCGAAGCATATCTACACCTGCAATGCCTAATTTCATTGCATTTGCAGCTTTTACTGCAGCAATTTCTTCTTCAGCTGTGAGTTCAATAACTGAGGCGGTTCCTCCTCTATGAAGATTACTTCTGAACTCACCTTCTTTTGCTGTGCGCACCATGGCTCCTACCACCTGTCCATCAACCACAAAAGCGCGAATGTCTTCGCCTTTACTTTCCTTGATGAATTCTTGAACAATAACGCGGGCTTTGAGTCCATTGAAAGCTTCAATGACAGAAATGGCTGCTTTTTTATTTTCTGCCAGAACTACTCCAAGACCTTGAGTGCCTTCAAGAAGTTTAATGATAACAGGAGCGCCACCTACTTCTTTTAACGTACGCTCTACATCTCTTGAGTAGTTGGTAAAAACTGTTTTTGGCAGACCAAGACCTGCGCGCGACAAGATTTGTAGACTTCTCAGTTTGTCTCTAGATCGAACTAAAGCTTGTGATTCTACGGCAGTGAATACATTCATCATTTCGAATTGACGAACAACCGCCGTTCCGTAAAATGTTACAGAGGCACCAATTCTAGGAATGACAGCATTTACGCCCGTTATTTCTTCCCTGCGATAGAAAATTTTCGGTTTCTTTTTTTCTATGAAAAGATCACATTTGGTATGGTCAATAACACGGGCATCATGACCGCGCATTTGTGCAGCTTCAATAAGTCTTTTTGTACTGTACAGCTTCGCATTGCGCGATAAAACAACTAAATTCATACGGGGATTTTCAGAATACAAATTACGGAAAGCTTTGACGATTATTTCGTCTGATTAAAAAAAATAATTATTCCTTAAAGAATAGCGATTGCAGTTGGTTGATGTGTTCGCGTTTATTTGCTTTTTCCCTGATGTAATTTTGGGCGCAAGTTCTACATTTCGCATAATCTGCTGTTTGCATGGACCAATAAAAATTGAATGCTTCATGAAATGCTTTTTTTTCAATTGGAAGATCGAAACCAGCGCCTTCATTGGTTAAATTTTGCCATGGAGTTGCATTTGAAATAATAGCAGGTAGCCCCGCAGATAGGCCTTCAGCTATGGCATGACCGAAATTCTCTCCTCGTGTGGGAAGATAGAAAACATGCGCCCATTGGTAGTAATCTCGAATCTGCTCGCGATTGAGATGTCCTAACCACTCATGCTTTATTGCTGTGTTTTTCAGCAAGGCATTTACCTGATTTACCAAATCACTATCTTGAAGTAATCCAGCAATTTTCCAAACTGCAGGTTTATTCCAATGAGCTAAAAGTTCTGCAGCTTCTAAAATGCCTTTTTCTTTACTAACTCGAGCAACGGTGAAGAGGTAGAGTTGGTTGGGTAATTTATTTTTTTCATTCAAATTAACCGTTTCCAACGAGGCTAGATTCGGAGCGATGTGCACATTTGCATGAGCTCCGAAGAAATGACGAATTTCTTTTAATTCAATTTCTGAAGTCGCGTGCCATACAATGTTGGAGTATGTTTTCCGAATTCGAGAGAGAAAGATAAATCCCTTTTTTTTGAATGCTTTTATTTTAAGTGCTTCAGGTTTGAGCATGCCCCGTGGAGCACATATAACCTTGAATTGTAGTTCATGTTTTTTCGCAATTTTCAGAGGAAGTTGTGTGAAAAGCGGTGACCAAAGCGAATTGAGATAAATCCAATTCGGTTGAATTTCAATAATTATCTTTTCAAAAACTACCTCATTTACCTTTTTCTCATCCAGATAAAAAACATGTGTATGTTCCGTAAGCGAAATCCATGTTTCAGTTTGTACGGGATAGGGCATGGTGCTTCCATGATCTGTATTTCGTGTAACAATAAAAAATTTCGCGTTTCCAACATGCTGTGTCATGGAGTGTAATGATTGTGTAGGTCCTCCTGCCTGAGTCCCAGGAAGATACCAATCTGTAAAAACAAGAATTTTCATAGACATTGAATGTGGTTATTTTTAATCCAATGTCCCAATACAACCAAGTGCCAAAAAGATGTGAATGGTTTGTTCTTATTTCCATTTTTAAATGAATTCCAGGATTCCATTAGGGCTTCATTATTGAAATATGAAGTCTTACAAAGAATCGCAATTCCTTCTTCACAAAAAGATTTTAATTCATTGCGCATCCAAATATTCCATGGAAGAGTGAATCCCATTTTGGGTCTGTTCACTATTTCAGATGGAAGTATATGTGAGAATGTCTCTGTTAGAAATTGTTTGGGTGTGTGCGGGAATTTCAACTCATCGGGAATACGCATGGCGCAGTTTACAACCCTGTGATCTAAAAATGGAACACGTGTTTCAAAGGCATGTGCCATACTCATTTGATCACTATCTCTGAGCAATATATCATGCATGTATCCATAAATCTCACTTCGTGAAACGGAAGTAATTAGTCGTTTTGTATCATGGAAAGCTTCGTCAATATGTGGCATTGATGCCGGTTGCGTTTGGTTTTTCAAAATGGTTTTTGCATCCCAAACAGTTCGCATGGTGTTGTAGCAACCTTTTAAATTAGATGCTCCGTAGCGAAGCATATCTGATTTTCTTCTTCCAACCTCACTGTTACTTATCTTTTTATAAACTGTTGACATCACCGAACGAATGGGTTGCGGTAAGATGAACGGAATTTGACTTTGAATTTGACTTAAATGTTTAAAAACAGGATAACCGGCAAATAATTCGTCTCCACCAAGACCGGAAATAGCAACAGTGAGTCCAGCATGTTTGGCCGCTTCTGTTACAACGTAAGTATTAGGCCCATCTCCACTTGGATGGTCCATGGCGTTTATTGCATCTGGGATTTTATTTAAAAAGTCCGAGGCTTCTAAGACAACTTCATGGTGATTGGTATTCCATTTTTTGGCAATAAGCTGAGCAAATTCACTCTCATTAAATGCGTCTTCTTTGAAAGAAATAGTGAAGGTTTGTATTGGCGAATCGCTTATTTCAGACATGAGGCCTACAAGTAATGACGAATCTATACCACCAGATAAGAATGCCCCATAATTGACATCACTCCGAAGATGCTGCTCTACAGATATTGAAAGTGATTCTTTGAGTTGACTTTGAAATTCTATTTTACTGCCGAATGATGATTCGGTTTCAATCTCGAAATAACACTTTTTTGAATTTTGATTTTTATCTATTTTTAAATAATGCCCAGGTTCAAGAACATAAATATCTTCAATGATGGTATTTGGAAAGTGAACGGTTTGCGTGCTAACGTATTCAGGGAGTACACCTTTATTTAGCTTGTTAGAGAACACCTTCGTTTTAAGAAGGGCACGCATTTCTGAACTCGCGTAGATTACATCATTTGAATTTCCATAGTATAGTGGTTTTATTCCAAAGCGGTCTCTTACCATGTATACGATTTGTTTTTCAATGTCGTAAAGGATGAAAGCAAACATGCCCGCTAATTTTTCAAATGCTTTTTCTCCGTGTATTTCGTAGAGTGCGAGTATAGCTTCGGTATCGCTAGATGTCTTGAATGTATAGAGGTGTTTTATTTCGTCTCGAATTTCTTTGTAGTTGTAGATTTCTCCATTGAAAACAATTACTGTTTTTTCCGAAGAAGAAAACATGGGTTGGTTGGAATTTTCGGAAGTGTCAATGATAGAGAGACGTTGATGGCCTAACGCTATTGAATCTGAAATGTATGAGCCGGTTGCATCTGGACCTCTATGCTTCAGAGAGGCATTCATGGCATGGATAACATTCTTCGCAAGGGGCAAAGATTGATTGAAATGAATTATGCCATTAATTCCGCACATTTCCCGAAGTTAAAAAATACGTGAGGTTATTTACCCAATTTTCTACACTGATTTCTTTGCTTTTTTCCGAACTTATATTCCCCATTTGAGTTAGTTCAGATTCTGTTTTTTCAAAAAGATGATTCAAAGCTTGTATGAGGTCTGACTCATTTTTAGGGTTAAACGTAAATCCGTTTTCATCGTTTTGTAAAAATTGGTGGTGAGAGTGAACAGATTTGGAAAGAATAAGTGGCAGTGCTTTCTTAGCGCATTCATGTACCACAACTCCCCAGGGTTCATAAGTACTTGGTAGAACAAATGCAGTTGCCGTGTTTAATTCAGAATTCAATTCGTTCGGTTGCAGAAAACCGTGATGCACAATGTTTTCATTAATAATGCGATCTTTCCATCCTTCTCCTGTTCCAGCAAAATGTAAGCTCCATCCCAATTCAATTCCTTTCGTTTTTAAAAAGCAACGACAAAGAAATTGCAGATTTTTTTGAGGTACATATCGAGATATACACCAGAGAGTTTTGTGAGAATAATCTTTATTTGCAATTGCTTTTATTTCGTCTGAGGCTGTATACAAACCCGTTCGAATATGTTTAGTTGAAAAACCTATTTTTTGAGCGAAGTTTTTTTGAGATTTGCCTGGAACAAAAGCGAAATGGAAATATTGTTTTAGTTTCAATCTGAAATAAATACTACCTACAATCTGCCGGAAGCTTTTTTCCCAAGGGGTGTCAAACATAAGAATTGTAATCCCCGAATAGTCTTTTATTAACGAAAGATATTCGTCATCTGCCCAACCGCTAACCAATATTGCACTGAATTCACTTAGATTCAAACTCTTTAGAACAATGGAATTTTTTTCTTTGTGAATAATTCCTTCGCTCCACTGGAATTGAAAGGGAGCTTCATTATGAATTGGGTAGTGTATAACTGTGAAATCAAATTCTTTTTGAGCATGATTCAAACAATTGACCATGTAATCTGCAAGTTCTCTGTACAAGACTAAAATCTTCATAAAGTTGCAGGTTGTTTGCTTTTCGATTGCTCTAACTGAAGGCGCACACGGTTGTCTTTATATAGATAGAAATACAACCAAAGGAAAAAAGGAAACCCGTTCAAGAAATAGTGTCCTTGTCTGGCTAAATAAAGGATAATAATGAGAGTTAAACCATTCGACATGACCCAATACGATTCTTCAACTGCAGTTTTCTTGAAGATCCAACATTTGAATAAAACAAAAAACATAACAAATAAACCATAAAGACCAGTTTCAGACATCAGTCTCAGAAACATTGAATTCGCATCCATTTTATTGAATTCAATATCTACTGCCCCTGCTAAATTGGTAAGTGAGTATTTATCGAATGCGATTGGATGTGATCCAAGACCGGTACCGAGAATAGGATTTCTTTTGAAATTCTCAAGGGCTACATGGTAGTTATTGTAGAGTACGAAACTAGATCCATGTATATCGTAACTCTTGTAATTACCTGTATTGAAAACGGTGAAGGTTCCGTCCCAACGCTCTGTGAATTCGGGAATATTTTTATATGCATAATCAAAGGAAAAAATGAAAAGCGGGACGAAAATGATTGCATATTTTACGAATCCGAGATTCAATAACATGAGCACAATGGTAAGGAATATGGCAATAATTCCTAAACTAGAAAACGTTAAGAGATATGCAATTACAATTACAATACTTTGCCAGCGATTGACAAAAAGAGTTTTCCTTGCAACCAGGTTGTAACAAGTAACAAAAAAGGCTGGAGCAATTGCGGCAGCGAAATACGCTGGCTCGGAGAAAACAGAATTTACACGTATACCTAACCCCCCTTGTGTAACACCCCATTTATTAAAAATCCAACCGTAATGGTATCCGGGACGAAAACCCACCTTAAATGAGATGAGTTGAAAAATTCCTATTAATGAAATGATCAAGGCGCCATACATGTAGTATTTGAATAATTCTTTTAAATTATAATCAAACGCTTGTATGACGTAATGATAAAAAAGAACAGATGTAAAAAATCCAACAAATATTTTAATGAATTGTGTATAGGTATTCAAACCAACTGCAACGTAAATGATACCTCCTAATAATAGGGGGAGAAACATAAGAACGGGCCACTTTGGCACACCATATTTTGCGAAGAATATTGGAAAAAACAAGAGGAATACAAGGTAACTGACATACGCCTCGAAAGGTTCTCTAAAAAAAACATAAGATGAAATGAAGATGGTAATGAAAATAGATATGACAACAAACCATCTAAACATTGCTTTCTTTTTTTTGAGGTTGAGCTATTCGATTCTTCCAGCGAATGAACCTAACTTCAAAAATATGATAACTTAATGAGGAAACCGCTACTGAAAGTGCGAATGATATCCCGTAAAGTAACATATGTTCCGGAGTTGTAATGTCTCTGTGTAGCCCAATAGTTTTCTCGAGTAGATGAATGGAAAAGGTAATACACAAAACGTGATACATGTAAAATCCGAAAGAAATCTTACCGAGGTATTCAAAAGGTTTGAAGTGAAACTTGAAGAAAGTTCGTTCATTACCCACAACATTCAGAATGATGATTAGGAAGAGAATGGCAAAAACAAGATACAAAATGTCTTCGAGAATTCTTGGAGTTAAGAAGATGAACAGTGGCAATAATATGACACTCAGGATTTGACTTATGGGCAGAAATGCAATCTTTAAAAGTTGTTCTTTTTTGTGATAAAAATAATAGGCTCCTAGGCCTCCAAGGGCCATGCATTCAATTTTTGACATTCCAAAGAATTTTTTTACAATGGATAAAACATCATTTGGATAAAAACGCGATCCCAAAATGAGTAAAGTCTTGATTAGAACAAGGGCTAAAATGATGCGTATTAAGGTTCTTTCTAGATTCAAACTTTTTTTAATTACCCATGGCCAAGCTAAATAGAACTGTTCTTCCACTCCAATAGACCATGATTGTCCAATATTCGGAACTGCTTTGGTGTATATACTGAAAGCCAAGTTGGGCATGAATAAGGCGTAAAGAAAGAAGTTCCCCCAGAAGTTTGGGCCGAAATATTTGTCTTGTTCAGGTACAGCGAAAAAATCAAATTGTGGAAGAACGAAAAAACCAATTATAAAGATGAAGTAATACAAAGGCCAAATTCTAAGAATTCGCCTCAAATAAAAAG
This sequence comes from uncultured Chryseobacterium sp., assembly GCA_964430305.1. GTDB lineage: Bacteria > Bacteroidota > Bacteroidia > Flavobacteriales_D > Sanyastnellaceae > CAIZGX01. The sequence goes on along the minus strand of CAYSEX010000006.1, from coordinate 46,671 downwards.
ATTTGACTTGTATTTCTCCATAGTTTTCCTTTTCCTTAAGAAGTAAATACGTAATGAGAAAACCGCTCAGAACAAAGAAAAAGACAACACCCAATGCGCTGCTGTACGCAATTAAGGGGCTCAGCCAACCCACTTCCTTGCTCATCACTGATTGAAGGGCAGTGAATTTGGTAATTCTTTCGTCTGGAACAATCCAATGGGTGCCGTAACCTGTGAATTTTTTTACTAATTCAACATGTGTAAAAAACACCGCAAGTGCTGCAAAAAAACGTAAACTATCAATTCCTTTAAAATGTTCCTTTTTCACCGCGTCACTTTTCGTGATGGGAAGTTACGATTTTTCAATCATCTGTTCTAGTAAATACTCAGTTTTCGCTCTGATTTTTTCCCAAACAAAGTTCGTTTGCACTTGTTGCAGACTGGCGTTTGCTAGCGTTTGTCTTTCGGCTTGACTCATTTCAGAAAATTTAATGATAGCATTTTCCAGTTCTTTTGGTGTTTCAATTAGAATTCCACATTGATCATTAACTAATACCTGAACAGCACCTACATTGGTTGCTATAGGAACCAAACCCCTGGCCATTCCTTCTAAAAGCACATTGGGCATGCCCTCAGAGAAAGAAGGAGAGACAATTGCGTCACATGAATCTAATAATTTACAAATGGAATACTTTTCCGTCTGTGGACCGTGATAGGTTATGTTCTTTGATTTAATTCTTTTTCTGAATGGAATGTCTCCAATGAAATGAAATTGAATGTCTGAATGTTTTTTCAATGCAACATTTATCTCCTCAATGGCTTTTCGTCTTTCGTATCTTCCCAAGAATACAAAAACTGGTTGTTCATTCTGTATTCTTTCAGATACAACCCATTCGGAATCTATACCCGATGGTACCTCGGCAATTTTTGGTTTTTCTATTTTTAAACGAGTTAAAATTTCAGTGATTTTTCCGCCGTAGGATATCACATAGTCTGCATGTTTTAAATTCCATTTAACGGGATCCTTGAGTAACCAACTTTTAATTCTCTCTGAAAAAGTTGCCGGTGTCTGAAACATTTCCAATCCATGAAAATTAACTGCAATTGGACCTACGTTAATTTTCTTTTTTCGTTTTAGATCTAATAAGTGCCAGGCTGTAAACCCTTTTGCAATAACAATGTCGAATGCAGACCAATCTTCTTTTAATTTATTGAAAATATCTATGGAATATTGATGCGACTCTCGCAGATAATGGCCCGGCATTCTTCCGAGTGAGGGGAACTTGAGCCCAAAAACAGTTAGGTTGGAATGGTTATTAAATGAGAGCTTCACCCCCTGATTTCGGGGTAATTTTTGGTTGTTATAAACGCAGTGAACTAAAGTTACTTCATACCCTAACTCTAAAAGATGCTTGCAAAGATTTGAGCTATGGCGCTGCATTCCTCCAATGCAATAAGGCGTAATTCCATCAGTCAATAAAGCTATTTTCATGATTCAAAGTACTTAAGAATTGCATCTGCATTATTTGTCCACTGATGATTTTTTAATACAATGGTTTTACACAACTTCCCCATTTCATTGAATTGTTCGGGTCGGTTCAAAAAAGCTTGAAATAGGAGTATCAATTCCTCTTCGCCCCCTGAAAATAGCATGCAACTTTCTTCGGTAAAAATATCAAGTACACCTGTTTTTTTTATGGCAATGATTGGTTTTTCCATCAGTCCATATTCGAATAACTTAACTGGTGAACAATACCAAGCCGTAGAGGGAAGTAACAATACATCCATTGCTTTTAGGTAATTCCAAATTTCTTTTTTAGGGATTGATCCAGTAAATGTCACTTGGTTTGAAATACTTAACTCTTCGCATATTTTTCTATATGTCGGAATTAAATATCCATCACCAACAATAAGTAAATGAACATCCTCACCTTGTAATTGGGAAAAGGCTCGAATGCATAAATCAACCCCATGATAAGGTAAAATGGAACCTATAAAACCAAATACTTTTTTGTTTATTAAATGCTCAAGTTCTTTTGGTCTCTTGGCTTGTATAGCGAAATGAATTTCACTTTTTGAAATGGCATTTGGAGTAAAAATGAATTTCTTTTTATCAATGCCATATCTAACGCTCAAAACACGGGTTAATTCAGTGTTAATTGAAGCAATTACCGTACATGATTTTAACAGGTTTTTGAATTTGTATTTACCTATAAAATGAATCAAAGAAAGCGATGCCTCAAATGATCTAGTCTCTTCTTCAAAAGGAGCATTGATCTCAACAACGTGCATTATCCCTGATTTTTTGATTGCTCGAACACTTCCATTACTCATCCATGCGCTTCGTTCATAAATCAAATCGGGTTTAAACGACTGAATTTTTTCTTTCAACCTCTTTTGCGCAAGGAAATCAAATTGAATCCATTTCAGTTCTTTGAATGTGCGCCAAATAAATCCTGGAACGAATTGTTTGATTTTATTTTTTCTATTTATAGTGTTTTTTTGTGAAAAATGAGTGTCTGGCTTTTTGCCCATGACCAAAATTTCCACCTCGTGACCAAGCTCCTGAAAAGCTTCAACCATTCCACGCATATGAGAGCCATACCCGGTTGAGGCTTCGAAGTATAATTGACTATGTGGTGAATAGTACAAGATTTTCATTTTGTTAGAAGCATGATTTGTTCTATCTCGTATACTCTATAATCAACACTATCTTTTTCACTTACTTGCTGATTAAATGTAGTGTGGTCTATGTAATCACCATCAATGCAATGATTAAAGAAGTTTTTCCAGTCGGTGCCCCTATTTTCTTCCATAATTCTTTTTCTTACTAGGCTAGATTCAGGACCTACAAATAAATAAGGGACGCCAAATTGCTGATATTCGAAATATTTGGTTGTGAAAAAATCTTTGTTGTGTTCTGCCAAAAGAATGATACACCACTGTGCGTGTGAAATTTTACGCTCGATACTTTTTCCTATCGAGTCTGATAATTGCACGTTGGGATGTGATTTAAAAATAGATAGAAGTTTTTCAGCGCTAGAGGAATGTATCTGTATGGTTAATTCTTGATATTTTTTCGGAAACTCTTTGCGAAGCAGATCTAAATCTTTTGCAATTTCTTCAAAATATTTTTCTGTGTCTAGATAAATTTCACCGCCATAAACTAATTGTATGGATTGTGTATTTCTTGGTGATTTGCGTATTTCCATACGCTTATCTGAATAGAAATGTTTAAGGTGAAATAGTTTTTTGTCTGATTGTGATAACCATCCTTTCGAAATGAATGGGTCAAAAATTTCCCGGGCAGGAGCAGAAATTATTGTGGCTTGTTCAACTACCTTCTTTGCTTTTTCTTCTTCCTCTTTTAATTTTATTTCGGGTAAATTGGTCATTCCATAGTTCCGTGCATTGAGCCATGGATCTCGAAGGTCAACCCAAAGTTTTAAGTGTTCGAATTTTTCTTTAAACGTTGCACATTCTCTTAGCATTTCCCAAGGTGCACCGGTAGCGAAAATCCAATTAATTGGGTAATTCTTGGTAATTTCATTTAGTTTCTGAGAAAGGGAGTTGTTCCATCCTAGACTTATATCGTATGGTGTGCCTTTATACTTCTTAACTACAGACCGAATTGACATTCTGTATTGAATTTTTTCTAGAAAGTTTTGAGGTACACTCAGAAGTATATTCGGGTATTTTCTTGGTAAAGAATGTACAACAATGTTGTTGTGTCGAATATCATCTGTCCATACAGATGTTTCAGTATCTGAAATAGAGTCGGCTTTTATGACATGAACAAAGTAATCTTTCTCGGCAAATGCCTTGGCTAATTTCGCCCACCGTCTTCCACCAATTCCTTTGTTCGGCGGAAAGTCATAGTTGACAATGATGATATGTTCTTTAATAGTAGGCATTTACATGCTCTGCTACGTATGCGATTTGTTCCTGAGTTAATTCAGCATACATGGGTAAAGAGAGAATTCGCTTTGCAATTTTAGCAGCATTCGGGAAATCAATTTCAGAATGATTGAAACGATTGTAGCAAGGCATGAACGGCATGGGAATAGGGTAGTGTATAGCGGTATCAACACCCTTTTCTTTCAATTGAATTGCAAGTTCATCTCTATTTTCATGTTGAATAACATAGAGATGATAAACATGCTTAAACCCTTCTCTTTCCCTTGGTTTGATAACATTGGAATGAAGCAGGTCATTGTAGATGTGCGCATTGTGAATGCGCCTTGCGGTCCATTTATCAAGATGAGGGAGTTTTGTATTCAAGACTGCTGCCTGAATTCCATCCATTCGTGAATTTCTTCCTTCAAGTAAATGATTGTGTTTACCTTCTTGACCGTGATTGGCAATGGCTCTTGCAATTCTTGCAATTTCAACGTTGTTCGTTACCATTGCACCCGCATCGCCGTATGCTCCTAAATTTTTTCCAGGATAGAAACTAAAGCTTGATGCATGGCCAAAAGTACCTGCCATTTTTCCTTGAATGGTTGCCGCATGCGATTGCGCGCAATCTTCCAATACGAATAGGCCGTATTTTTCAGCAATTTCCATGATGCGATTCATGTCTACAGGGTTGCCATACAAGTGGACCGGAATAATAGCTTTGGTGCGTGAAGTAATGTGTTGCTCAATTAAATTCAAATCAATTAACAAATCATCATCTATGTCCACAAAGACGGGAGTACCACCGCTTGTTGTTACTGATTCAGCCGTACTTATCCATGAAATGGCTGGAACTAGAACTTCATCTCCTGCACCAATACCCATACTCTTTAGAAGTATTTCTAGACTGTCGGTTCCATTTGCACATGCAATAGTATGCTTCATTCCTAAATAAGAAGAAAAGCCATGTTCAAATTCTGCTGCCGATTCACCTGAGATAAAAGCCGTATTGTTTATGATGTTCATAATGGCATCATTCATCTCTGGAAGAAGACTGTTGTATTGTGCTTTTAAGTCTACAAAAGGTATTTTCATTATCTCATTTTTTTTGCAGGATTACCTGCGTATACTCCCGGCTCTGTAATGTTCTTTGTAACTACTGCCCCGGCACCAATTACTACATTATCACAAATTGTAACGGGTAAAAGTGTTGCGTTCGAACCTATGGAAACCCTATTGCCAATTCTTGTTTCCCCCCATTTTGATTTATCATTTCCGCTGGGACCTCCGCTTTTAAAAAGATCATTCGTAAACATAACTCCGTGAGCTATAAAACAATCTTCCCCAATGGTTACCAATTCACAAATGAAAGTATGTGACTGAATGCGTGTCCGATTACCTATGACAACGCCCTTTTGAATTTCAACAAATGGACCTACAAAAACACCGTCTCCTAATTCACACTCATATACATTAACGGGTTCAACAATTGTTACTCCTGAACCAAATTTGACATCGCGTATCTGAGAATGATATTTTTTGAATTCACTCATTGCAATATGTTAGCATAAATTTTTTCAATCGCATCAATGCTTCTGAGCCCCTCTGTTCCCTCTACATTCTGTCCTATTCCTGTTTGAAGTTCTTTAACAATGCTTGAAATTACTTTGTCATGGTTACTACTTGTGCCTTGGTACTTTCCATAGGCATTGGGCTTGTCATTGAAGTCAATGTCTGTTGGCAGTGGTTGATTTTCTACGTTCCAAAATTCAATTTTATTCAAATATGCCCCACCAATTTTAATGGTTCCCTTTTCTCCTATAACTGTAATACTTCCCTCATAATTTTTTTCGTAAACACAAGTAGTCCAAGTTAACGAGCCCAATGCGCCGTTTTCAAATTCCATGACAGCAACCCCAGAATCCTCCGTTTCTATGTTGTGATTTTGCGTTGCAGCTTTTGCTTTGACACTTTTAACTTCTCCGCACCACCAAATGAGCAAATCTATGAAATGACTCGCTTGAGTGAATAGAGCGCCACCTTCTTCTTGTAGTTTACCTCTCCAACTTGAATCGTCATAATATCCTTGATATCGATTCCAAAGCACATCACACTTAACCATGAAAATTCTACCTAACCAACCAGAGCGAATGGCTTTATGGGTAAGCGAAACCGGTACATTGAATCTATTTTGTTTGACCACCCATAACTTTTTTCCATTTGCTGTTGCCGCTTCATTCATTTCTCGAGCATCTTGTACATTTAATGACATAGGCTTTTCCACCAAAACATGGAATCCATGATTTAAAGCTTGAATTGATTGTGCTTTGTGCAAAGCATGGGGTGTTACAATGTTAACTACATCGGCTTTGCATGAAGCCAACAGTTCTTCAAAGTTTGTAAAGAAGGGAATGTTGTTATAGAGTGCAGACAACTCTTGAACACGCGTAATCTCAATATCGCAGATACCAACAATTTCAACATTGGGATCCGCATCTAAAACAGCAATGTGACGCTTACCAATACTTCCACATCCAACAACTGCAAATTTTACTTTCATGTTTTGCAAAGTAACAATCATTTTCTAATCTTGACTACTTTTCGCTTCTAGGAAATTAGAAAGTATATATGTTTTGAGTTGATTGTTTTCGAAAAATTCAATTTGGCTTTCCTGAAGGGCATTTTTTAATTTCACCTGAAAGTTTTCGCCTGAGCGAATACAGATGTTATTTAACGGACTGGTTGATAAGGGGAATGAACCTGCTTGTGTAGACACAAAAAGCGTTTTAAATCCAAGTGATAAACGCTCAAATAGTAAGGTGGAGTAGGCCATTATGGCAATATCCTCCTCATGGAAATTCCAGGCCGTAGGTTGTAATCCCTCATAAATGCGAAATGAACCGGTTGTAATGAACTCCCCGTAATGCGCTAAGATGTCACTTCGTTTTCTCTCTTTCGGATGAGGATAAATGACAAGATTGATATGCTTATTAGCAGTTAGGAAAGCATTGAGTTCTGTCAAAATAAAGGCTTCATTTTCTAGAATGCCTAGACCAGGATCGGCATGTCCCTCTGCCCTTCTCACCCATTCACCGTGACTGTAAAAGGCAATTGAGTTCTTTGCTGTTTTATTCAAATTTGCATACAAATGAGCATAGGTGTGAAATTGTTCGGGTGGCCAATGCAAAAGTTGTTCATAGGTCCAATTTTTAAAATATGCTATTTCTTCCAAATGGTAAGCTGAAGAACAAACAACGGTGTTTGCAATGAGGTGTGTATGGTGAGCACTCAATGGACCCGGTGATGGAATTTTCATCACTTGAATGCCTTGGTCCATCAATAACAGTGATAAGAGATTAGCGTCTTTCTCAAAGGGCGTAAAATCAATGAATGACCATAAGTGATTCTCATGCATCAATTTTAATAAACAAGTCCATTCCATCACTTCTCGAATCTGAAGCGCCAGATTTAACCGATTTTTTGACCAGATACATTGTATTGAAGTAAGTATTGAAAATAAGAGATATCGCAAAGAAGGTGAAATTTTCAAATCTTCACGAGAAATTGTATTCACTGCCGCTGTGGATTTTAAATTGGCCAATACGTAATCTTTTGCGATTTGTATTTGATTCGAAGTTGAAACAAGCAATAAGTGTCCGTTTTGTTGAAATGCTTGTTTCTTTTTTTCTCTTTTCAAAACACGATTCAACTCTTTGAACCCAATCCAAGGGTCCAATTTGGCTGCTTCCGGAAGTCGGTAGGATAAATCATTTAAGGATTTTTCATAGACCCATGCAATTTTAGAGGCATTTTCAATCCTTTTTCTTTGTTTAAGGAAGGAAAGGCTTGTTTGAAATGAGCTCATTTATGCAATACTTGGTATCAGTGAATCTGCTGGTCCAGCAAAAGCAAATATATGTTTGTCTGTGAATTTTTTTGAGAAATATGCCGCCGCAGTACATGCCTCAATTCCATTTTTGCAAAGAATAATGACATTGGAAATCTCCAATAATTGATCTCTCAATTCATCTGGCTCACAAGATGGGAAGAGTTTATGTTCTCCCAAATGAAGAATTTCAGCTTGGTATTTTTCTTTTATCGCAATGAATTGATCTGTGCTCGCTATCAGATAATCTAGAACTAATTCATCTTTTGCATTTTGTTGGAAGTTGAAGTTTTCCCACCGATTACTTTTACCATCATAGATGCTATAAGAATGAGGCATGGCTAATCCTTCGAAATACAGCCAAGCAAAATGCGCGGCCTGAACGCCAATAGTTCCAACTACCGAGGCCGTTACTCCATCGTAGCATGTCATTTCAAGGTTGGTATTTCCAGAAATATCCGCTATGAGGTAATGATATAGTTCCGATTCAACATCAAGAAAGGCTATTGCACCATGATTTTTTTGTGATGCAGCATGAATAAGGGGTATTCTATTTTTTTGGCAGAATTTCAAAACAGATAGCTTTGAAATTAACCGATCAGTGAAGTCAAAAATGAGATCCGGTTGAAAAGCAATTTCTTCATTGAAATATTGATCAAGAGCAATAACTTTTTTGTTAGGATATCTGTCCATTATCCATTTTTGAAGCACGTTAACTTTTGACTGACCTAAGTCATTTTTAGTGAAAATCCATTGCCTTGGTAGCGGTTCTTCAGTAACAACATCACCATCCATGAGCGTTATTTTTTCGAAGGGTAAATTCAATATTGAGGGTAAAGCAGCATGACACAAGCCGCCTGCCCCGATGAGAAGAATATGCTTTTTGGAAGTGATAACGATTGAATTTGGGTGCAATTTACACACAAGAGGCAAAGATTTATTTTTGGAATGAATTTTTAAGTAGTTGAAAATGAATGTGTTGAAAAAAAAGAGTGCTGAAAAATGAAAAAAAAACGGCTGCAAAGTGAAAAGTTGTACTTTTGCGAGCGTATTTAACCATTTAAATAGTATTACAATGTCAGAAATTGCACAAAAAGTAACGGAAATTATCGTTGACAAATTAGGAGTTGAAGCATCAGTTGTAACTCCAGAGGCTAGCTTCACAAATGATTTAGGTGCTGATTCTTTGGATGTGGTTGAGTTGATCATGGAATTTGAAAAAGAATTCAATATTGCTATACCAGACGATCAAGCTGAGAAGATTGTTACCGTTGGTCAGGCAGTAGAGTACATTTCAGCTCACGCCAAGTAATCTTACTACTTATTAACGAACTATGCAGCTTAGAAGGGTTGTTGTAACCGGTCTTGGTGCTGTAACGCCTTTGGGTAACACCGTCTCAGAATACTGGGACGGTCTTATCCGTGGTGTTAGCGGTGCGAACCTTATTACTCGTTTTGACGCGTCAAAATTCAAAACGCGTTTTGCTTGTGAACTAAAAGGTCTGAACATAGAAGACTTCATTGAACGCAAAGAAATGCGCAAGATGGATCCTTACACGCACTATGCTGTGATTGTGGCTCAACAGGCCATTCAAGATGCAGGTTTGTTGGAATCTGGTTCCCTGAACAAAGACAGGGTAGGAGTAATTTGGGGTTCTGGAATTGGTGGGCTGTATACGTTTCAAGAAGAATGTGTGAATTTTGCCAAAGGAGACGGAACTCCGAGATTCAATCCTTTTTTTATACCTAAAATGATTGCCGACATTGCGTCGGGTCACATCAGTATTCAATACGGATTCCGAGGTCCGAACTATACAACCGTGGCGGCTTGTGCGTCTTCAACCAATGCGCTTATTGATGCGTTTACGTATATCAGACTAGGCAAAGCAGACGTTATTGTCAGTGGTGGTTCTGAAGCAGCAGTAACTGAAGCGGGCGTTGGTGGTTTCAACGCACTTAAGGCTTTATCTGAAAACAACGATCATTATGCTACAGCTTCAAGACCTTTTGATGCTACCCGCGATGGATTTGTGCTTGGAGAAGGTGGAGGATGTATCATTCTTGAAGAATTGGAGCATGCAAAAGCTCGAGGTGCAAAAATTTATGCCGAAATAGTGGGTGGTGGAATGTCTGCAGACGCCTACCACATTACCGCACCACATCCGGAAGGTCTAGGTGCTACACTCGTAATGCGCTCTGCACTCGAAGATGCGGAAATGAAACCGGAAGATTTGGATTATATCAATGTTCACGGTACCTCAACGCCCCTTGGAGATGTTCAAGAAGCAAAAGCTATTCAAGCTGTTTTTGGTGAACATGCTTACAATTTAAATATTTCAAGTACAAAGTCCATGACCGGACACTTGCTTGGTGCAGCCGGCGCAATTGAAGCAATTGCAACAATTATGGCTGTGAAGAATAATATTGTTCCTCCAACAATTAATCACGCTACGCCAGATGAAAATCTTGATGCAAAATTGAATTTTACATTCAATAAAGCGCAACATAGAGAGGTTAGGGCAGCTCTAACCAATACTTTTGGATTTGGTGGACACAATACGTCTGCGATTTTCAAGAAGTACGAATGATTTGGCGATCTTTCTTTCAACAACAACGGAATTCATCTTTAGCGAAGTTCATACAACTCACTTTTCAATTCAAGCCTAAAAATCTAGCTTTGTATGAAACCGCACTGAGGCATGCCTCTGCTGCCGACGAAATAAAACCGGGAATAAAAAATAGCAACGAACGTTTAGAGTTCCTAGGAGATGCTATACTAGATAGTATTGTAGCGCATTATCTCTTCACAAAATACCCGTCTTTAACAGAAGGCGAATTGACCAAAATGAAAAGTAAGGTAGTTCGTAGAGATAATCTAAATTCAATAGGCTTTGAATTGAAACTTTACGAGGTACTCAAGGTCAATATTGGAAATCAAGAAATGCATGAGTCGCTCATGGGAAATGCATTGGAGGCACTCTTTGGAGCCATGTTCTTAGACAAAGGATATAAAACCACGCGTGAGGTTGCATTAAAGTTATTGAAAGAGCACGGACTAGATGAACGTGTGCATAGCGATGTAGATTACAAAAGTAAATTGCATGAGTGGTCACAGAAACACAGAAGAACACTGCAATATTCCGTAATCAATCAAAAAAATAATGGTCCGTACATGGAATATCACATTCAATTGGAAATTGATGGGGAACCTGTAGGCCAGGGAAAGGGCGGTTCTAAAAAAGCCGCTGAACAAATGGCGGCCAAAGAAGCCGCTCAAAAAGTATTGCTTGTTAACGAATAAATTATAAGATATGTACAACGAAATGAAAGAGCATCTAGCGAAAGAATTAATGTCAATTCAAGAGGCAGGTCTTTTCAAACGCGAACGCATCATTACAACCCCCCAAGCTGCGGTAATTCAAACAACAGATGGTAAGGAGGTTTTGAATTTTTGTGCAAACAATTACCTTGGTCTTTCAAGTCATCCAAAGGTTTTAGAAGCTGCAAAAGCAACCATTGATACACACGGTTTTGGAATGTCAAGTGTACGATTTATCTGCGGTACCCAAGATATTCACAAAACATTGGAATCTAAACTTTCGGAATTTCTTCATACAGAAGATACCATCTTATATGCTGCTGCTTTTGATGCCAATGGAGGAGTTTTTGAACCCCTACTAGGAGAACAAGATGCTATTATTTCTGATGAGTTAAACCACGCCTCAATCATAGATGGTGTTCGTTTGTGTAAGGCACAACGTTTTCGATACAAGAACAATGATATGGCTGATCTTGAAACGCAACTCAAAGCTGCAACCGGTGCTCGATTCAAACTGATTGTGACAGATGGTGTCTTCAGTATGGATGGATACGTAGCCCAGCTTGATAAGATTTGTGATTTGGCCGATCAATACAATGCTATGGTTATGGTTGATGAGTGTCATGCAACAGGATTCATTGGAAAAACCGGAAGAGGTACAATTGAATTAAAAAATGTTCTTGGTAGAGTAGATATCATAACGGGTACTTTAGGAAAAGCACTTGGTGGAGCCATGGGCGGATTCACAAGTGGAAGAAAAGAAATCATTGAATTATTGCGACAAAGATCTAGACCATACCTCTTTTCCAATTCGTTAGCTCCTTCAATTGTTGGAGCTTCTATCGCTGTGATGGATATGCTAAGTGCCACTACAGATTTAAGAGATAAATTGGAAGCCAATGTTATCCGATTTAAACAAGGAATAAAAGCCGCCGGATTTGAAATAAAAGACGGTGATAGTGCAATAGTTCCAGTTATGCTTTATGATGCGAAGTTGGCTCAAGATTTTGCAGATGCGTTATTGCAAGAAGGAATTTATGTCATCGGATTTTTCTATCCTGTTGTTGCAAAAGGACAAGCGCGTATTCGTGTACAACTTAGTGCTGGTCATGAATTCGAGCACATTGACAAAGCCATTGAAGCATTTACTAAAGTGGGTAAAATGCTGAATGTAATCAACTAATGTCTGCGAAAATATTATTGGTTGGTCAAGGTCTAGCGGGAAGTGTACTCGCTCTGCAGGCCGAAGAAGCCGGTTTCGATGTACACATTGCAGATGATGATAGACCCATTAGAGCGTCGCAATGGGCGGGTGGTGTTGTTAATCCGGTCAGTTTTAAACGGCTAACACTGAGTTGGAAGATTGATGAATTACTGCCTGTAATGCACCAATTTTTGACTGCAGTAGAGACGAAGTTTCAATTGAAATTTTACACTCCCTTGACTTTTCACCGGGTCTTCGCTACCATTGAAGAGCAAAATCAATGGGACGTCATTTCTGAGGGACCTAAAGGAAAATATTATTCTTCGAAGAGAATAGAGAGCCTCAATGCCGCAGTGGATGCGCCATATGGTATAGGTGAAGTATTGCACTCGGGTTGGCTGAATGTCCCCCACTTTTTGAGTGTTGTTCGGAGCTATTTCAAATCAAATCAAAAATTTCACCAGCAAACTATCGCCGAGAAGGATCTACTCAGAACTGATAAAACATGGTTGTGGAATGAGATAGAATTTGATTTTGTTGTTGTTTGTTCTGGAATTTCCTTGAATGAATGGCCAAGTTTAAGTCCCATAAACGTTATACCCAATAAAGGTGAAACGGTTACCTTAAATCTTCCTGAAGCCCATTGGAATGAAATGATTCATTTTGGAAATTTTTTACTTCCCTTGGAAATGAACAATTATAAACTGGGAGCCACTTTTGATTGGTCGCCAACAAATGAATTTCCAACCGAAACGGCCAAAGAAGAATTGCTAAAAGCCTTTCAAAGTCACATCAATACACCGTTTCAAGTTGTACAGCACAGTGCCGGACTTCGTCCAACCACAAAAGACAGAAGGCCTATCTTGGGTTGTGTTGAAGAAAACGGAATTCATTTTTTTGGTGGTTTGGGTGCCAAAGGAGTTTTATTGGCACCGTATTTCTCAAATATGTTAATTACCAATTTACTGCACGGCACACCTCTGCATCAAGAGGTAAATGCGAAAAGGTATTTGAAATCGTAGGTTTCTTCAACACACACTAGTGAAGAACCGCCCTCGTGCATCAGAATAAAATTAACCATAGAAGTATAGATTTGTGTAGATGTCGAGAAAACTGCTCTTGCTTGTTTTGATTGCTGCGCTTTCAATTTTGAAAGCCCAAGTTTCCATTGGACAGCAATTGGAGGAAGGTGATGCACGTGCCATGATCCAAGCAAATTTTATTTATCAATTCGCCGTAAACAGCAACTGGCCATCAGAAGTGAAAAAAGGAAAATTTCAAATTGTTGTAGTTGGAAATGAGAATGTATTCAATCATATGGCTGAGAAGTATGGTACTAAACCTATTGGAGCTCAAGCTATAGAAGTTGTAAATGCTTCGACATGGATTCCAGGTCAGTTTGCACAAATTATTTTCGTTGATAAATCGAAAAAATCAGAATTGCAGAAAATCATCAAAGAGGGGAAATCTAAAAGTATGCTCCTGGTTACCAATTGGGAAGGGGCTTTAACAGCTGGAGCTTGCATTAATTTTAAGAATGTAGAAAATTCCATTCGATATGAAATGAACGAATTGTCTATGTCAGAAAGAAAAATAACACCCGGTAATAAATTGCTTCAATGGAAAGTACAATAAGAATAATTGCCATTTCAATTTTATTCGCACTGGCACAGAGGGTTGGATTTTCGCAATCAAATCCAAAAATAACCAAGGCATTGGAACTGTCGAAATTGGGTCAATTCGACCAAGCCCTAGAAGCCATTTCCAATGCGGAATTGGGAAATTCCGCACAGAATTATTACCTCTTCGGATATATACTTAAGGAGTGTTACAAGCGCAATGAGCTGGGTACTTTTGGAAGCGAATTACGAAATAAGGCCTATTCGCAATTAACAAAAGCCATGGAGTTGGATTCGAAAAATGAGATTTCTGGTAATGCTAAATTGGCAATTAGTTATTTGTCTTCTACCTGGTATAATGATGCCTTGGCTGCCACAATTATTATGGATTCAAGTACCATGAGGGTCCCAGAAGAGTTGTTTAGCAAAGCGCAAGCGACACATCAAGGTGACAAGGGCGAATTGCAAAATATGGAAGAAGAATTTCTTTCCAAATTGGCTGAAGGTCATTACCGACTTTGGACAAGTCATACCGAGAATGATTTTCATTTGAACGAATGCGTTCGAATATACACCCAGCTTGTATCCCAGTTTCCAGGAACATGTTCGGCACACTTAAATCTTGCAATAATATCTTATAACCAAGGCATTTTTGTAATTCGATCTGCCGGTTCAAGCACTAATATTGAAGACTTGTTTACCATTCAAGATCGTAGCATTCAAAAATTCAAAGAGGCACTACCCTTTGCAGAAAAATCATTCTCGGATTGTAAACCACAAGAGACTAATTACAAAGTGCTCTTGTATATTAATAGGGCTCTTGGAAATGATGAAGAGGTCAAGCGAATTCAATCTGAAATGAAAAAACGATTCCAATAAGCCATGATTTTCAGAAATTTTGGTAGAACGCATGTTAACCTCGTATTGATTACGGTTGTTACTGTTGTTGCTGCCACGCTGGCTGGAATCTTCTATACACTTCAAGAGAGCTACGCTGTGCATATGCGAATTAAACAAGAGTATGTGCCAGCACTTCAAGACTTAGATTCATTTGAATCTCATTTGCTTCGAAGTAAAGATTTAATCAAAGAATGGGCATTTGTGCAGCGTGTTGATGAGGATAAGAACAAAGTAGAAATGCGAGAATTGTCTGGTGGTAAACTCAGAAATTCTTTCTTGGTGTTCAGAGAGTCTAGTTTGAAGATGAGTGACTTCGCGAAGAATGATTTCGATTCTTTAGATTATTACCTTCAGAATTATTTAACTATGTGCCTTCAGGTACAAGCACTTTTACCATCATTTGAGAGCTATTCCGATCCCATAGTTCAAATGGAAGCAGAAGCATTTTTCTTGGAAAATTCAGGAATCCCACTCATGGAACAAAGGTGTCAAAAAACTCTGGAATCAATGAGGATCAATTTGACCACGAAAATGAATACAGAACTGGAGTCATTGAATAGACAATTCGATCGGTTGATGATTATCATTGGAATGGTAGCTTTATTTGTTGTTCTTGCTGGTTTAATTATTGGATTTTTTGCGAAGCAATTGAGACTTCAACGCGAGGAAACACAAGCTCAAAAAGAAGTTCTAGATCAACTTTATCAAGACCTAACAGATAGTATTCAATATGCTCAAAGACTTCAGTCAACTATTTTACCAACGTTGGGTAACGTGCGACAATTGTTTCCTAAATCACTCATTTTTTATAAACCAAAGTCTGTAGTGAGTGGTGATTTTTATTGGTTTAAAAATGTTGGTGGAAAAAAATTATTTGCAGCTGCAGACTGCACTGGACACGGTGTGCCGGGTGCGTTCATGTCTTTGGTTGGGCATAATTTTTTGAATCATGTTACTAAGGTCTTCCTTGATCCAGCACAAATTCTCAATAATGTTAATCGACTTGCAACTGAGGTTATGAAGACCAACAGTTCAGGTGTTCGAGATGGTATGGATATCGCACTTTGCAGTTATCACGAAGATTCAAGAACACTAGAATTTAGCGGAGCGAACAATTCAATTTATATCATTCGAAATAATGAATTAATGGAGTTGAAGGCAACGAAGCGAAGTATTGGATCATTTGGTGAACAAGGAGAAAATTTTCATACACACAAAATGCAGATGGAACCTGGAGATATGCTGTATTGTTTTTCCGATGGGTATGCAGATCAATTTGGAGGAAGTGAAAACAAAAAGTTCATGCGAAAGAATTTTAAGTCACTACTTTGTCAAATTTCGAATTTAGAGATATCAGAACAAGAAAAAGCCCTTCAACATGCTTTCGAAACATGGAAGGGCAATTTTGAGCAAACAGACGATATACTCGTTATTGGAATTCAGATTAGTTAGGTGTATAGCTTGGCCTGTCTAAAATGAAAGTGTCAATCGGATTTACACATAAAACAGGTATCTGAGCATCGTTGGTGATAACCTGCTGTTCGTAACTGGAGTTGAAAACATTTAGAATAGAGCTTTCATAGAAATTCATTATACAAACTAAATCGGCTTCAACTGAAGCGCTGTATTTCAATAAAGCTTTAACAAACCCATCTGATTTTTCCTCGGTAATTTCTACTTCAAACGGAATATTATTCGATCCTAGGTATTCCTTAGCAAAATTGATGTTTCTTTCCAACTGATTCTTTAAAAACTCATCTGTTTCACCCGGTGAAACCAAATAAACTTTTGAATTGAAATAACGGGCAACATCTGAAACTACACTTAATTTTTGCTTCGTGTCTTTGTGAAGATCCAATGGAACAACCAATCGGTGGTATCCATGTTCACGGATATTTCGCTCTTGTACTACAATGAATGGAATGGAGCTTTCGGTAACAATTTTCAAGGCACGACTTCCAGTTAAAAATTGCATGCCTCGTACACCATGAGTTCCCATGATTATTAAAGCGGCATCCATCTCAGTGGCTGTTTTGTCAATATCCTCAAATATATTTCCAATGCGGATGTGAGTGAAAATTTCAACACCCTTTTCAGTGCGAATACGATCTTGAAGAGAATTCAACTTCAATCTTGCTTCGTTTACCTGTTTTTTACTATCAACCACATGTACCATGTGAATATCTGCTTTAATGGTCTTACCCATAAGAAGGGCATGATCCAATGCTACATCACTCACCTTAGTAAAGTCTGTAGGAACTAAAATTTTCTTCGATAAAGACATAATTATTTTTTTTTCAAAGTTACGAAAGCAAATTACAAAAATTAGTTGCTGATAAAGTCCAAAACTGTTTGATAAAATAGCTGAGGTTCTTCAGCATGAGGCCAATGACCGCTTTGGTCTAATGTTATGAATTCTGAATGTCTGATGGATTTCTTTATTTCAGGAATGTCTTCTAATAGAATATAATTCGAATGCCCGCCTTTAATGAAGAGCGTCTCAATGTCACTTATCTTTCCATCAAAGCCCGTTAAAATATTGTTTATCTGTTCCTGCAAAACAGGCAGATTAAATCGCCACGCCAGTTGATTAGGTGATTTCCAAAAAAGGTTTTTAAGCAGAAAAAGTTGAGTGGCCGAATCAAGTGAACTTTTTTGCAAGTGTTGTTCTGCTTCGCTACGTGATTTTAATGATTCTACATCAATACTATTCAATGCTTCAAAGACTGCTCCATGGTGAGGAGGGTAGGCTTTGATACCCATGTCTACCACAATCATTTTAGAGATTAGAAAAGGAATTTGTTCAGCAAGATGGAGTATGGTTTTTCCTCCCATACTATGCCCTAATAGCAAAATATCTCGAAGCTGATTTTCAGCAATAAGTTCAATGGCATCTTCAGCCATTGCCTCATAATTCATGACAGAGTTGTGCTCAGAGTGCCCATGATTTCTTTGGTCAATACAATAAACGCAGTAACCGGCATTCGACCAATTTTTGGCATGGGTAGTCCAGTTGTCTCCTGAACCAAAAAGCCCGTGAAAAATAAGAAGAGGCTGACCTTCACCGTATTTTTTAAAACTTAATTTCATGTGGTTGCCGCGAGCGCGTGTTTGTACATTCTTACTGTGTTTTCAAGTCCGTAATACAGCGCATCTGAGATGAGTGCATGACCTATGGAAACCTCATTGAGTATTGGGATTTTCTGAGCAAAGAAAGAAAGATTATCAAGATTTAAATCATGACCGGCATTCACTCCCAAACCAAACTCTTTCGCTTTGTAGGCCGCCTCCACAAAGGGCTCAATGGCTTTATTTTTGTCTAAATTATATCCAATAGAGAATGATTCTGTATACAATTCAATTCGATCGGTACCGGTATCTTTCGCAGCTTGCATGAATTGAAAATTGGCCTCCATGAAAATACTGGTTCGAATACCAGCATCTTTTAACTGTCGAATTACGCTATTTAAAAACACGAAATTAGATTCAACGTCCCAACCTGCATTCGAGGTCAAGGCTTCAGGAGGATCGGGCACCAGCGTTACTTGATGCGGAAGCACTTCTAAAACCAAATCCATGAAAGATTCATTGGGGTAGCCTTCTACATTCAATTCTGTTTGCACTTGGGTCTTCAAATCCCGAACATCGGTATAACGTATGTGGCGTTCGTCTGGTCTTGGATGTACCGTTATTCCATCAGCACCGAAAGATTCAATTCGTGAAGCAGCCAGTAAAAGGTTCGGAGTATTGCCACCTCGTGCATTGCGTATGGTCGCGATTTTATTGATATTAACACTTAATTTCATTTTTCGCATTTAGTTGTGCAAAACTCGGTAATAATCAAGTTTCTTTTTTTGATTTGTACAGAAAAATAAATGTACGTTTGAACACCTTGCAACGAAACAAAGCGTTTCCAAGTCCTAATGATAATGAATAGAGCAGAACATCTTATTAATGCGCATTTACCTGTTTTGTCAAGAACAGATAGTGCCCCTGCCGTTCTACATATGATGGACGAATGGCGCGTCACTGAGCTCGCTTTGGTGGAAGATGGGATGTTTCTTGGTTTAATTAGTGAATCTGCATTTTTAGATTTGGAATTGTTTGAAGGTGAAATTGGTTCTCAAGCCATTGATATAAAAGATGTTCGCGTTTTACCTCAAGCCCATGTTCTTGATGTCTTGAAAAATGCAAGCACAAATCAAACTTCAGTTGTACCTGTTGTTTTGGAGAATGGCATGTATCTAGGGTCTATTCCGGTTGAAAACCTCATTCAGAGACTTTCTCATTTGCTGGGTGCCGCAACCGACGGGGGTATTATTGTCCTCCAACTCAGTGAACGAGATCAAAGCATACAACAAGTTGCTCGCATTGTGGAAGAAAATGGTGCAAAGATTTTAAGCCTCTCAGTTGCTCCTTCTGCTGACAATCAGATTGAAATGCATGTGAAGGTGAATGTTCAAGATTTGAATCCAATTCTCCAAAGCCTTGCACGTTTTGGTTATGTTGTTTCAGATCAATTTCAACGAGATGAATTCAATTATGAATTGAAAGATCGGTATGACGAGCTTATGCGCTATCTAAATATCTGACAGGTTTCCTACCTTTGTCGTTCACATGTTAGTATACATCTACGGAATAAAATTCGAACCCGATTATGCACCGGTGATTCAAACACTTCTTGATCGAATGGTCAGAAGAGGTATGTCTCTCTGTATATTTTCCTCTTTTAAAAGATTCCTTGACGGACAACTTATTTTGCCCGTTCACACCATCTTTGAGGAGGACTCTAATTTTGAAGGAGCGTTTGCATTATTCAGTATTGGCGGTGATGGAACCTTCCTCGATGCTGCAACACTAGTAGGATCGAAAAAAGTTCCCATTCTAGGCATTAATACAGGCAGATTAGGGTTTCTGTCTCACGTGGATATTCAAGAAATGGATAATGCGCTTGAGCAGTTTGTAAACAGTGAATATTCAATTGAAAAAAGATCACTGATCCAAATTCAAGCAGATGGCGTCGATTTCGATTCATTCCCCTATGCAGTGAACGAAATTACCGTGAGTAATACAGCTCGAAATGAAATGGTCAATCTTCATGCAAGTATCAACGATGTTTTTCTAAGCAATTATTGGGCAGATGGGCTAATTGTTGCTACACCTACCGGATCAACGGCATATTCACTTTCTTGCGGAGGTCCTATTGTAACCCCGAATTGTCAAAATTTCATTGTTACGCCAATTTCTGCACATAATTTAACTGCACGTCCATTAATAGTTGGTGATACCTCTACAATAAAATTGAAAGCTGATGCTCGGAATGGCAGCATTTTAATCTCAATCGACAGTAAAAGTTATACCCTTGATGCAGGTTGTGAAATAATATTGTCCAAAGCTCCGTTCGAGCTGCACATGATTTTATTAGAAGGTCAAAACTTTTTTAGAACCATCCGAAAAAAAATGGGATGGGGAATAGATATTCGGAAAGACTAAAATGAATAGGAATTTATATTTACTTGTGTTTTGCTTGATTTGCCTCACCTTGGCTGCTTCGGCTCAGCCCAAAAAGAAGTATGAGGCACTATTGAAAGGTAAGGAACGAAGTAAAGAGCTTGTTTTGGGCCTTGGTACTGCATATTACTTGGGAGAAGTTAACCCATATACGCATTTTGGTTCTGATTTAAAATTGGCGGCTAGTTTGGGGTATAGAAACAATTTCAATTACCGATGGTCCATGCGAATTGCCGGAAGTTACGGTAATGTGGAAGCTTGGGATAAGGATAGCAATGACCCATGGATTCAAAATAGAAATTTGAATTTTAGAAATAGATTTTATGAGGGAAGCGTATTGTTTGAATTGAATTTCCTAAATTATCAGATTGGTTCAAACTACACCATATCGCCTTACTTATTCACAGGAGGAGCCATTTACAACATGAATCCGGAAGGGCAATACAACGGATTTTGGCACTCTCTTCAACCTGCCGGTACAGAAGGCCAAGGTTTAGAAGGGAATGATCCCGTTTACAAGCTTACCGGATTTTCCCTTCCATTGGGCGCTGGATTGAAATGGAATATTGCAGGACTCATTGGGGCTTCGGTGGAATGGGGCGTGCGAAAAACGTGGACAGATTATTTTGATGATATTTCTACAGTGTATGAAGATCCTACAGTATTGGCCAATTCCAGAGGCCAGCTCTCAGCAAATCTTGCAAATCAAAGTTTGAATCTAGAGAATTTAAACAATACGGGTATGCAGCGTGGTGACCCTGGAAGAAAAGATCTCTACTTTTTTTGCATGGCTTCACTTCACGTTCGTATAGACAGGAAGGGCACAACCTGCTGGAAATAACGTATCTTCGCGCAACCATGAGTTTACTGCAGAAAATAGACCTTGATAAATCACCGGAGCATGTAGCCATAATTATGGATGGAAATGGGCGTTGGGCGAAAAATCAAGGGAAAGAGCGCATTTTCGGACACTTCAACGGAGTTGAATCTGTTCGAGAGGCCATTCGAGCTGCACGAAAAAGTCATGTTAAATACCTCACGCTGTATGCGTTTTCTACGGAAAATTGGAACAGACCAAAGGATGAGGTAGATGCATTGATGGATTTGTTAGTAAGCACGCTCATAGCCGAATTAGGTGAATTAAAAGAGAAGGGTATTCAACTCAGAACTATTGGTGATACAGAGAATCTTCCAGAAAAATGTAGAAACCAATTGAAAGCTGTTATATCTGAAACGGCAGGAAATAATGAACTTGTGCTAGTCTTAGCATTGAATTATAGCTCGAAATGGGAATTGGTTGAGGCAGTAAGATCCATCACGAAAGCGGGAATACCGGCTCAGGAGATTACTAGTGCAACGATTGAAAGTCATCTTTCAACAGCTCGTATTCCAGATCCTGAGTTGTTAATTCGCACCAGTGGTGAACATAGAATTAGTAATTTTTTATTGTGGCAAATTGCATACACCGAATTTCATTTCACCTCTGTGATGTGGCCTGAATTTAAAGAAGAAGATTTTTTTCAGGCCATTCTTGACTATCAAACAAGAGAGAGAAGATTTGGGAAAACTTCGGAACAAACATTAGAAGAACTTATCAAATGAAATTTATTCAATTTTGCATAGTCATTTGCGCAGTATTCTTGATAGATCAGACAGGATTTGCCCAAATTGAACTTGGCAATTCCAATATAGATTACGCCGAGCCTAGGAAAATGAAAATTGCCGGGATTACTGTACTCGGTGCAGAGTTTACCGATCCACAGGCGATTAAACTTTTTGCAGGTCTGCAAGTGGGCCAAGAGCTCATGATTCCCGGTGATGAAATTGCAGACGCAGTGAGAAAACTTTGGACCAATCAGCTTTTTTCAGATATCGATATTCGATTGGCAGAAGCACGGGGCGATGATGCCTATCTCGTCATTGTGGTAAAAGAAATGCCAAGACTTGGAGTTTTTAGATTTGACGGAATAAAGAAATCCGAAGCTGACAACCTCAGAGAGAAAATGAAGATTAGAACAGGAAATGTTGCAAACGAAAATCTGAAAGCAACAGCCATCAATGTCATTCGGGAATACTATCTAGAGAAAGGTTTTTACAACGCACAGGTAAGTATCAAGGAAAAGCCTTATGATAACCTTCCAAATTCTGTTGAGTTAACATTTGATATTGAGCGCGGAAATCGCATTAAAATTGAAGAAATAGAGTGGGTAGGTGTTTCACAATTCAAAACCGCTAAGTTGAATTGGGCTATGAAAAACACCAAGTCTGTAGCTTGGTGGAGGGTATTTAAATCTTCGAAATTCATTGAAGAAGAATATGAAGATGATAAAGTGGCTGTCATTAATAAATACAACAAAGAGGGGTTCCGTAACATGCGTATTTTGAAGGACTCTGTTTATAGAATTAGCCCCGAGAGACTGAAGGTGAGGATTGAAGTGGAGGAAGGAAATAAGTTTTATTTTAGAAATATTTCATTCATTGGAAATACCAAATACCGCAGTTCGAGTTTAGACAGTGTTTTGAATATTAAAAAGGGCGATGTCTTCAACATGGAGGTTCTTCAAACTCGAATCAACATGAATCAGAATGGAAGAGACATTGCCTCATTGTATTCAGATGATGGATATTTGAACTTCTATGCTTATCCAGTAGAGTCGCTGGTTCCACCAGATAGTATTGATATTGAAATTCGAATGGGTGAAGGAAAGCAATATAGATTAGGCACTGTATCTGTTTCAGGAAATGATAAAACCAATGATCACGTCATATACAGAGAAATAAGAACATTACCTGGAGATCTATTCAACCGATCAGACCTCATGCGAACCCAGCGAGAATTGAACGCTTTAGGTTATTTTGACCCTGAAGGTTTTGATGTTCGAACCAATCCAAGACCAGACGAAGGACTTGTTGATTTGGAATACGTTGTTGCTGAAAAACCATCTGACCAAATAGAACTTTCTGGTGGTTGGGGCGGCGGACGTGTTGTTGGTACGCTAGGATTAAGCTTCAACAACTTCAGCATGAGAAACTTCTTTAAGAAAGAAGCTTGGTCTCCACTTCCAACTGGCGATGGACAACGATTGTCTATTCGAGCTATGAGTAATGGTACGTTTTTCCAATCATACAGCTTAAGTTTTGTTGAACCTTGGTTGGGAGGAAAGAAACCAAATTCATTGATGGTATCTGTAACGCATACGGTTCAATCGAACGGACAGAAAAAATATATCAATGATGATGAATTGAACCCAGCTAGACAATCACTTCAAGTGACAGGCGCATCTGTGATATTCGGACAACGTTTGCAAAAACCAGACGATTGGTTTTCGGTTCAAACAGGTATCTCATACCAACACTTCAACCTGAGCAATTATGCTTCTTTCTTCAGTTTCAAAGATGGATATTCGAACAACTTAGCAGCCAATTTTACGCTGGCAAGAACGTCTATCTCAGATAATATTTATCCCACCTGGGGTTCACAAATTACATTGACCACGAAGTGTACCTTACCATATACGTTTATTGGAGAAAAATTCATGGGGAAATCATATGATTATGAAACCATGAGCCAACAAGACAAAGTAGACTGGTTGGAATATTATAAAATGAAATTCACGGCTAAATGGTACACTCCGCTCAATAAGCATAAGACGAATAAGTTGGTGCTACATACACATGTGGGGTTCGGTTTCTTAGGAACATACAACAAGAAATTGGGCTCATCACCATTTGAGAGATTTTATCTGGGAGGTGTGTATTTAAGTGGATTCATGTTAGATGGTCGAGAAATAGTGAATTTGCGTGGATATGATGATTTGTCATTGACCATGCCTAGCGATAGAGTTGGTGCCCCGGTAATATCAAAATACGGTGCTGAATTGCGTTATCCAATTTCATTAAATCCACAAGCCACCATTTTTGCATTGGCCTTCGCTGAAGCAGGAAGAACATGGACAGACTTCACAGATTATAATCCGTTTAACCTTTATAAATCGGCCGG
Source organism: uncultured Chryseobacterium sp. (assembly GCA_964430305.1). Taxonomy (GTDB): domain Bacteria; phylum Bacteroidota; class Bacteroidia; order Flavobacteriales_D; family Sanyastnellaceae; genus CAIZGX01. The sequence goes on along the minus strand of CAYSEX010000006.1, from coordinate 22,356 downwards.
TGCAGGTCTCCGAATTTTCTTGCCTATGTTTGGTTTGTTGGGGTTTGATTACGGATGGAGATTAGATGACGTTCCTACTTATCCGAATATGGCTCGCGGACAATTCCACTTCAGTATTGGAATGAACATGGGTGAACTTTAATAATTTTACAATGATGAAAAAGATTTTCTTCCTTACAATTATAGCAGCATGCAGCCTTACGCTGAATGCTCAGAAATTTGCATACGTAGATTCCAAATACATTTTATCGCATATTCCGGCTTATGAGGCGGCACAGAAAGAAATCAATGAATTATCTGCTCAGTGGCAAATGGAAATTGAAGCGAAATATGAATCCATCTTACAGCTAGAAAAAGCATATCAAGCAGAGAAAATTTTGCTTACAGAAGAAATGCGGAAAAAACGAGAAGGTGATATTGAACAGAGAAAGAAAGAAGCCATGGAACTGCAGAAGGCAAAGTTTGGATTGGATGGTGAATTATTTAAAAAAAGAGAGGAGCTAATAGCTCCGATTCAAGAAGAAATATACAAGGCCATAGAAGAAGTAGCTTCAACCAGTGCACTTATGGCTGTGTTCGATAGATCTGACCAAGGAAATTTACTTTATACCAACCCAAAGCATGATATTAGTGATAAGGTCATAAAAAAAATGGGTTTGAAACCAGGTGAAACATTGGATGGAAAATCGGGCGGTGATAAAGATGATACAGATGATTCAGACGCCCCTAAAGGAGGAAATGATCGCACTCAGCCAAAAACCGGAGGAGGAAAAGGAAAGTAATTCGTATTTTTGGTACTGTCATTGAAAGAAGAAAAGATAAATAAGTAAAAATGAAAAAAGTAATTGTTCTTGCAGCCCTTTGCACACTCGGTTTGACCACATTCGCACAGAAATTAGCTCATGTAGATAGTCAACAAATTGTATCTGAAATGCCTCAAATGAAAGACGTTGAGAAAGTATTGAATGATGCTAAAAAATCATTTGAAGATGAATTTTTGGCCATGCAAAAAGAGTATGAGACCAAAGTTGCTGAATATGAAACCAAATCTAAATTACCTGTGAATCAAGGCGGATGGCCAGAAGCTATCAAGCAAAGTAAAGCACAGGCCATTGCAGACCATCAGCAAAATATGGTTGATTTTCAAAACACGGCTAACACAGAGTTACAAAAGATTCAAGATGATCAATTACAACCTTTAATTGATGAATTCAATAAAGCAGTTGAAAAGATTGCAAAAACCCATAACTACGTTTATGTATTTGACGCAGCCGCTGGAAATCTGCTTTACAAGGGCGGAGAGGATATCACTGAAAAACTTAGAGTTGAACTAAAAATCCCTGCCCCTGCTCCTGGAGCAAACGGTAAATAAAATGAAGATCCCGATTTTCGGGATTTTTTTATGAGTCACGCACCTATAGGAATTTTTGATTCGGGCATTGGTGGGCTTACGGTAGCGAAGGCCATACAACGCACATTGCCCAATGAATCGTTTATTTATTTCGGAGATACCGCTCATCTTCCGTACGGAGATAAATCGCCTGAAAGTATTCGGTCCTACGCGAAGAAAATAACTGAACTATTACTTTCAAACAACTGTAAAGCCATTGTCATTGCATGCAATACGGCATCTGCACACGCCTACAAAGAGGTTTTGAAAATGGTTCCGAATCATGTGCCTGTAATCAACGTAGTTGACCCAGTTGCTTCCTACACTGCCCAACATTATGAGAAAGGTAAAATTGGTGTAATTGGAACCAAGGGAACAATTCAATCTCGGATCTATGTGAAACGCATTGAAAAACACAATGCGAAACTGAAGGTGCTATCGAATGCAACGCCGCTACTGGCCTCTATGATTGAAGAGGGGTATTTTAACAACAAAATCTCTCAGACTATCATCAATAATTATTTAGCGAAGCCTACCTTCAAAGGAATAGATGCCTTGATTTTAGGCTGCACGCACTATCCGCTTATTAAAAAAGAGGTAGAGCGTTTTTATGATGGTAAAATAGAAATCATAGATAGCGCCTCTGTTGTGGCAAATGCGGTAAAGGAAACTTTGAGTAAAAAGGGTTTACTAAACACTCCGGGAAAAAAACCTAAGTATCAATTTTGGGTCTCTGATTACACAGAGTCATTCGAAAAAAGCACAGCCATATTCTTTAAGACCAAACAGAAGTTGGTCGAAAAGAGAATCTGGTCAGAAAAAGCTTAGTGTTTGAAATGTCGAATGCCCGTCATGTACATGGCTAATTCGTGAGCATTGCAATAGTCAATACTGAGTTGATCTTTGATGGAACCTCCAGGTTGAATTACTCCACGAATGCCTGCTTGGTCTGCAATCTCAACGCAATCGGGAAAAGGGAAAAAGGCATCACTAGCCATTACAGCTCCTTCCAAAGAAAATCCAAAATGCCTTGCTTTTTCTATGGCCTGATTTAAAGCATCAACACGTGAAGTTTGTCCAGTTCCGCTTGCAATAAGAGTTTCATTTTTTGCAAGAACAATGGTATTGCTCTTGGTATGCTTGACCAGTTTATTTGCAAAAATTAAATCGTTAATTTCTGAAGCATTCAATCCTTTTTCAGTTACTAATTTTAGTTCCGCTTCCGTTTCAGTTGCATCATCTTTATCTTGAACCAAATAACCGTTCAAAATGGAGCGAACCGAAGTTTGTAACAACTGTGTCTCTTTGCGAATGAGTATGATGCGATTCGGTTTTGATTTTAACAGGCTAACAGCTTCTTCATTGAAGTGAGGTGCAATAATGACTTCGCAAAACAACGTGTTTATTTTTTCCGCAGTTGGGAGATCAATAGAGCCATTCGAAATTAAAACACCTCCGAAAGCAGATGTGCTATCGCAAGCAAATGCCGCTTCATAGGCCTCTGCCATGGTAGGTCGCGTTGCTAAGCCACAGGCATTGTTATGTTTTAAAATAGCAAACGTAGGATTGCAGTTTTTAAATTCATCTATCAATTGCACCGCTGCTTCAACGTCTAGTAAATTATTGTACGAAAGTTCCTTCCCATTCAGTTTCGTGAAGAGGGCATCTAAATCTCCGTAGAAACTACCTTTTTGATGCGGATTTTCACCGTAACGAAGCACATGCTCATTTCTATTGGCAATTCTTAAAGAACCGTTGTTATCTCCCTTGAAATAGTTGTATATGGCAGAGTCATAATGAGATGAAACCTCAAAAGCTTCTTTGGCAAAATGCTTACGCTGCTCCAGAGTGGTTGCTCCTTGTTGTTCATTCAAAATGCCCAGTAGTTCTGCATAATGATTAACGGAAGGGATGATGAGCGTGTCTTGAAAATTTTTAGCAGTACCACGAATAAGGGCAATACCTCCAATATCTATTTTTTCTATGATTTCATCGGCGCTACCTCCAGATGCCACAGTGTCTTCGAACGGATAAAGATCCACCACCACACAATCAATGGCTTGTATGCCGTATTTAACGGCTTCTTGCTCATCTTGTTCATGATTTCTTCTGTAGAGAATTCCACCTAAAACGCCCGGATGTAAAGTTTTAACACGACCACCAAAAATACTGGGATAACCCGTTAATGTCTCAACAGGAATAACAGGAATACCAAGGTCTTCAATGAAAGTTTGAGTTCCTCCGGTACTGTAAAGTGTTATACCCAACTCATGCATACGTTGAACAATTGGGGTTAGACCATCTTTGAAATAGACTGAAATAAGGGCAGATTTGATAGGTTTGTTCACAGCGAAAAAAATTAAGTGGCAAAGTTATTCTCTTCTTCCCTTACCTTAGCACTCAAAGTATATTATTTTGTCAGTATCATTAGGAAATCATGCCCACCCGTTTTTTAACGCGTTGAGCGAAAAAGTAGATCAGTACTTCCAACAGAAAGGGGTGCAGAAAACAGGTAATTGGAAAATCTATTCCAAGGCCATAGTTCTCATTGCTCTGCTTATTGTAAATTACATCTTACTTTTTGCCATTGAAAATCTATTTGTACATTTTCTGCTTTGGGGAACTTTAGGTGTTGTTTTCGCAGCAATAGGCTTCAATCTCATGCACGATAGTGCCCACGGAAGTTTTTCTTCGAAAAGATGGGTGAACGAACTCACGGGGTATTCCTTAAACCTCATTGGTGGTAACGTTTTCTTATGGAAAATTAAGCATAACCAAATTCATCACGTATTCACCAATGTGGAGGGTGTAGATGATGATATTGATGTACAGCCATTCCTAAGAGTGAATGCACAGCAAAAAAGATATTGGTTTCACAGATATCAATTCATTTACTGGACAATTATCTATGGCATGACTTATTTCTTGTGGGTATACATTAAAGATTTTGGCAAATATTTCAATAAACGAGTGGGCGTTACACCTATTCGGAAGATTCCATTGAAAGAGCACATTATTTTTTGGGTAAGCAAGCTAGGGTACCTCGTCGTATTCTTAGTACTTCCCCTCATTTTCGTTGGAGTTGTCAAAGCTCTTATTGGCTATCTAATCATGTTGTTTGTCTGCGGTTGGTTAATTGCCGTTGTGTTTCAATTGGCTCACGTGGTTGAAAACACACAATTTCATTTGCCTGAGTTTGATGGAAATGAACTGCAGTCGGAATGGGCTGTGCATCAAATTCTAACCACGTCAAATTTTGCAACCAAAAGTAAAATTGTAAATATCCTTGCTGGTGGTTTGAATTTTCAGGTTGAGCACCATTTGTTCCCAAGAATAAGTCACGTGCATTACCCTCAGATCAATAAAATTGTACGCGAAACGTGCAAAGAATTTGGGGTTCAATACAATGAATTTTCGAATGTAGCCAAGGCAGTTGTTTCCCACGTTCGTTACTTGAGAACCATGGGTATGGCTTAATTCATTTTTCACTTCTCACGAACCTGTTTTATTTTTGCCTGTATGGGACGCATATTCGAAAAACGAAAACATAAAATGTTCGCTCGCTATGATAAAATGGCGAAGGCATTCACACGAATTGGGAAAGAAATTGCAATGGCTGTTAAAGCCGGAGGTCCTGACCCTTCCTACAATCCAAGATTGAGACAATGCATAGTAAACGCCAAAGGCGCGAACATGCCAAAGGATCGCGTAGAAGCAGCAATTAAAAGAGCATCTTCTAAAGATGCCAGCAATTATGATGAGGTAGTTTATGAAGGCTATGGTCCGCACGGAGTTGCGGTATTGATAGAAACAGCCACAGATAACCCTACTCGGACCGTTGCGAATATTCGTATGTATTTCAACCGAGGAGGTGGGGCCTTAGGAACAAGTGGATCACTTTCATTCATTTTTGAACGTAAAGGTGTGTTTCGTTTGCCGGCTGAACACCTTTCTAATTGGGAAGAATTGGAATTGGAACTCATCGACGCTGGATTGGAATCATCTGAAATAGATGAAAACGAAATTGTAGTTTATACCGCTTTCGCCGATTTTGGTTCCATGCAAAAAGAGTTGGAAGATCGCAATATCCCTGTGAACAAAGCCGGTCTTGAACGAATTCCAAATAGCTATGCTGAGGTAACAGAAGAGCAAGTAGATGAAATTCTAGAATTGGTAGAGAAGATGGAAGAAGATGATGATGTACAAGCCGTTTATCATAATTTGAAATAATGAAAGTTTTTTTAGTCCTGATAGCCACCATCTCTATCATGGGATGTGTTAAAGAGCCTGGCCTTGGTGGTGCAGGTATCATTTCTGGTAAAGTAAATAAAGAGGTAAGGGTTGTTCTAACAAATCCGAATACAGCAATATATACTGTTCCCGCCGCGGACCAAGATGTGTATATTGTTTACGGGGGGCATATTTCTCCAGATGATAAAGTAGTAACAAATTACAACGGCGAATTTGAATTTAGAAATCTACGTCGAGGAAAGTATACCATTTACACCTACAGCAAGGACACTACTGGAGTAAACCCACCTGTGATTGACCCTTCGCGTATGGTCATTCTGAAAGAGGTTGAGTTAATAGACAATCAAGATCAAATTGAACTTTCGGATTTAACCATTTATGATACGCAATAGATTTGCTTGGTTGTTCATTCTAATTCTAACATCGGCAAGCAACACTTTTGCCCAGCAGAAAGATGCAGGTTTGTGGGTTGGGTCTTCTTTTTCGTTTGAGTTAGAAGAAATTTTTTTGTCGAAGAATAAGGCATTTAAGAATTGGAATATCTATGCCGCACCCGAGGTTCGAATGGATGAGAATTTGACTCGTATCAATGGATTCTTTTCTGATTTTGGAACATCAAAGAAATGGAATAGATACATTGCAACTTCCATAGAACATAGATTGGGTGGTAAAAGAAGTCAGGGTGAGTACAATTTTAGACAGAGGTGGTCCTATGGTTTGCAACTGATACTTCCAGCAAAGAATTTCAAATTATCTTCCACTTCACGCTATCAAACGACCACTACTTATGGTACGGATATAGACTTGAAGTCAACTTGGAGAGAGAAATTTGCTTTCGAATTCTCGGGTATGAAAAAGGTAGATATTCAAATCTCCCACGAATTGTTTTTTGAACCCATTACCTATGCTTATACCGATTGGCGCAGTCAAATAAATTTGAAATTCAAAATCAATAAAACATCGAATTTTTCAATCGGTTATTTAATTCAAAAAGATCTCGGAAATGGTGATATGGATTTTGTTATTCTATCAGGATACAAGTGGGAATTGAATAGAAAGAAGAAAAATACAGAGTCGAATTCACCGAAATAATCAATTCTATTCTTTTCACCCTCTGTTTTTTCTTAAATTCGGCATACTTAATCAAAATCATGAAAAAATTATTCCTATTATTTGGGCTCGTTTTGTCTTGGAGCTTCAGTTTTTCTCAACAAGGTACTACATGCGATAATCCAATTCCACTCGCAGGACCTGGTGATTATACAGGAACTTTCGAAGACACCTGGTATACCTACACTCCAACAGAATCGGGAATTACAGCATTCTCTACTTGTGGAACTAACTCGTGTGATACGAAAATTTGGATCTATTCTTCATGCGTTGCGAATCCAACCGAATTTGCTGAAGGCACCTATGCATACAATGATGATTTCTGCGGATTGCAAGCGCATCTAGAAGTCAATCTTATTGCTGGAACAACCTACTACGTTCGAATTGGTGACTATTACGAAAGCTGCACAGCGTCTGTGAATTTCAATATTACTTACATAGGTCAGATATACGGTTGTACAGATGCTACAGCTTGTAACTTCAATCCAATGGCAACAGCAGATGATGGCTCATGTGTTTATTTTCCAAGTGATGCTTGTTCGCAACCCGATTTGCGATTTGACAGTTTAGCCCTGGTTAATTCTTTATATGTTGGTCAAATTTTAGCCGCAGAGTGCGACGTTCAGGAAGGATGTGTTACAGGGTATGGGAATCGTTGGATCATTGGTTTCAGCTCAAAAATTGACAACATTGGTGAAGCAGACTATTACATTGGAAACCCTTCTGCAAATCCTGAAATGTTTAGTGTTGTGAATTGTCATGGCCATACCCACTATGAAGGATATGGCGACTATAGATTAATGGATGAGAATGGTGATTTGGTTCCTGTAGGCCATAAAAATGGATTCTGTGTCATGGACTTGTGTGGAATGGGACAATACAATTGTTCAGACATGGGAATATCTTCGGGTTGCTATGATATTTATGGTGCAGGAACGCAATGTCAATGGTTAGATATAACCGAAATTCCTGCAGGACAATATCGTTTTGTGGCACTTGTAAATCCATATTATTTGCCCGATGCATTAGGAAGATATGAAAGCAATACCCAAAACAACGCGGTTTCGATATGCATGGAGATTTTTTGGAACAATGGTGTACCTACGTTTCAATTGCTACCTGATTGCCCAACCTATATTGACTGTGCAGGAAACATCAATGGCTCCGCAGAGTTAGATTGCAATGGCGTTTGCAATGGTCCATCTGTGTTTGGTGATGTGAATGCAGACAGTGATTTGAATGGATCAGACGTTGTTTCCTATCTTGGAATACTAGCCCAAGAAACCATTCAGGCTACAACATGTAATGATCTAAACGCAAACGGAGAAATTTCAGTGTATGATATTTATCTGGCGCAATGGTGCATGAATGGCGGAAATGGTGGGTCAACAATTACAAATGCTTGCGACTTCCCCCGTAACATTGTAAATGTAAATACAGCTGCTGGTTTATCAATTTCCAACTTCAGTGCAGCTGATGGCTACATTGATGTGGAATTAATGAGCACAATGGACGATGTGACTGGTTATCAATTTGAAATTTCTGGTGCCGATGTCATTGGAGTTTCTAGTTTGATAGATCCAACAGTTTTCAGTTGTGAAGTCGGTTATAACGCTTTTTCTGAGGGCGTTTTTGTTGTATCCAATGTCTATGGAAATAAAATAGAGAATAGTTCAAACCCAACGCAGTTGTGTCGTGTGTATTTATCGAACTTCGAAGGCAATGAAATTTGTATTGATGAAGTTGTTGATATTGTAAACAATAACGCTGAGCGCTTACCAAGTTACGTTTATGGATCATGTGTGCAGTTGGTGAGCGTTGATGAGAATTCTAGTCTTGTCACTGCCTCTACCGAAGTATATCCGAATCCTGCGAGCAATGAAATTCGTGTGCGTGTGAATGCTTTGAGCGAAGGAACCACACACATGGCCATTCAAGATGCTACAGGAAGAACGGTGAAAACTATTTCTTCATTAAGCTTGAATGTTTGGAACACTTTGGAAATTTCTGATTTATCAACTGGCGTGTATACCATTCATCCGTTTAATCAAGCTGGATCGGGTACTGCGTTTCGTTTTGTGAAATTATAATACGTATGAGATACCCAGCCTTATCGAGTTCTTTTTATCAAAAAAATAGAGCCAACTTCGCGAAGCAAATGAAAAGTAAAGGCTTGGCGGTTTTTACAAGTAATGATATTTATCCATCGAGTGCCGATGGTACTTTACCATTTAAGCAGCATAGCGATATTTTTTATTTAACGGGTGTAGATCAGGAAGAAACATTGTTGATTCTCTTCCCAGAGGCTCAGAATCCAGCACATAGAGAAATGTTATTTGTTCGTGAAACAAATGAACATATTGCCATTTGGGAAGGAGCGAAATTATCGAAATCACAAGCAACCGAAAGAACAGGAATCGCAAGTATCTATTGGTCACATGATTTTGAAAAAATGCTCCATACGGTTATAGGTGAAGCTACGTGTCTTTATTTGAACAGCAATGAACATTCACGCGCAAATATTGAGGTTGAAACACGTGAGATGCGCCTATCAAAACATGTAAGAACAAAATATCCGCATCATTGCATTGAACGTAGTGCGCCAATAATGCATGCTTTACGAGCAGTAAAAGACAAGGAGGAAATTGACCAAATTCAACGTGCAATTGATCTAACAAATCAAGGATTACGCAGGGTCATGGGTATGTTAAAACCTGGTGTAATGGAGTATCAAATTGAAGCCGAATTTGCACATGAATTCCTGAGTAATGGATCAAGAGGTTTTGCATATACGCCTATTGTTGCTTCAGGTAGAAATGCGTGTGTCTTGCATTATATTGAAAATGATCGTGCGTGTGGAGATGGTGATGTTATTCTATTAGATGTGGGTGCAGAATATGGTGGATACAATGCAGATATGACACGCTGTTTACCTGTGAATGGGAAATTTACACAACGTCAGAAAGATGTTTATAATGCCGTCCTTCGTGTCATGAAAGGAGCTACAGCGTATTTGAAACCCGGAGTAATGTTATCGGATTATCATGCAGCAGTTGGCGAAATGATGACCAAAGAGTTAATTGATTTGAAATTAATTACTGCCGATGATGTGAAAAATCAAAATCCAGCATGGCCTGCATATAAAAAATATTTTATGCATGGAACTTCACATTTTTTAGGTCTTGATGTTCATGATGTTGGAAATTGGAATAAACCCATTGAAGTAGGAAATGTATTCACAGTCGAGCCTGGAATCTACATTCTTGAAGAAAATCTCGGTATTCGTTTAGAAAATAATATTGTAATTACTGAGAATGGTAACCGTGATTTATTCGTAAACTTTCCATTGGAAGTGGAAGAGATTGAAGCACTTATGGCTGAACAGGAATAAGTTCTTTCAGCTGAACGTAAGCTAAATAGCCCGATACAGGTAGCGCTGTGATTTCGCTGAGATAATTCACATATGTTTTTACTTGATTTTGATGATCATCTTTCTTGGTGTTTCCGGTTTTGAAATCATACACCTCCACCCGATCTTTGTAAAACAAGATGCGGTCTGGTCTTACAGATAAAGCGTTAGTGTAGCGAATATCAATCTCTGTTTTTATTTCGGCCGAAGTATTGAATAGCACATCAAAAATTGGAAGTGTAAGAGCGTTCTGCAATAATTCCTCGAGTATCTTTTTATCTGAGAGGGATAAGTTTTCTTGCATTAAAAATTGATTGCAAATAGCTGTAGCCTCTTTTTTGGTTTGAATTTTTTCCATGCAAGCATGAAAGGCATTTCCAACTCGAAGGTGTTCAATGCCATCTAGCTTGCGCTTCGTCTGTTCTTTATATCTGAGATTAGGAAGTTCAATTTTACTTCGAGTACCAATAAGTGTTTGCGTTGATTGACTTGAGATTTTTTCTTTTTTAATCTCTTTTTGATCTGAATTTCCCCAAGTCAAAACAGGTTCATTATTTCCTTGTTTTAACAATGATTCAATTAATGCATGGTGTGCACCACTGTTATTGCCCGAGCTGACTTCTACAAATAAATACAACCGATCTTCTGGTCGGGTTGTAGCCACATACAGTCCATTAAGTTCATCAAGGAATAACTTACTGTTCTCTAATTGCGCCTCTTCTAAATCAGTCTCTTTGCTGTTTACTGCGGGAGTGAATGAAATGAGTCCCGATTCAAACGGATGAACCACTTTTGGTGCGTCAACCCAAATGGATTGGACTGGAATTTTGGTTCCAAACTTCGGGAAAATGACAACTGGAAATTGAAGTCCTTTGCTTTTGTGTACCGTTAATATGCGAATAGCTTCTTGTTTCTGTGTATTGGTTACATATAGTTTATGTTCATTTTCAGCCCACCATTGCACAATCTCTAAAAATCCCATTCCATTTCTGTGAGATAGTTGTAGCATTTGATTTTCGAAACATTCCAAATACATATCAAAGGGCAGATTGAACAATCGAATGAGATTTTGAATGGATTCGAAAGGATGCGAGTAAAAGTGATGATCACTTAAAAACTTGGGGTAATGGGTTTGAAGAAAATCTTTGACAAGAAATTCCAGTTTTCCTTTGAGATATTTTTTTCCTTCGGGATTTTTTACGGGTCTACTGTAGGTTGATATGACCTCTTCATAATTGAACTTATTGGGAAACGAAGCGCAAATATTTTCAATTAGATTAAACTGATAAAAGGCCTCATTTGGTTTAGCTAAGTACCGAATGCAAGCCATAATGAGTAAAACGGATCTACTATTTTTTAGTAAAAAACTATCTTCTGTCATTAATGGAATTTCGCCATCAGAGACATCCATGAGATATTCAGAAATGAGGGTGCTCTCTGATTTACCTTTTCTAGTTAGAATGGCGATGTCTCCGTAGGAATAACCATCTTTCAGACAATCTTGAATAGCTTCATGTATTCCTTGTAATATGCGCGCTCTGTTGGGTTCACGTTTTCCAAGATTAACTACTTCTGTTTTAACCAATCCGTTGAAATCACGATGATGCAATTGCTGGTGACCCTGATAAACATTTTGAAATGCAGGTAATTTTGCTTGCATTTGATCATAAAGCCAAGTGTTGAAATCAATGATTGTTTTCCCGCTTCTGCGGTTTGTGTTCAAATTATCATCTTCGTATGATTGTTTAATCTTTTCTTGTAAGAAGTTGGACGCTCCATTATGCAGTTGTGGTAATTGCACAAATTGTTCAACATTGCCATTTCTCCATCTATAGATACTCTGTTTACCATCACCTACAAGTAAATTGAAATGGTTTTCAGCTAAAGAATTTTCAATGAGCGGTAAAAAATTTCTCCATTGCATTTCTGATGTATCCTGAAATTCATCTATGAGCAAATGATTGTATCTCTCACCAGCTCGTTCATATATAAATGGTGCAGGGCTTTGCTGAACTATTTCAGAAACAATGGTGTGAAAGTCATTGATTAAAAGAAAATTTTCTTCTTCTTTCAAACGGGTGGAAATGTCGAAGAGTTTGCTTAAAAGGCCGGTGGTGAAAACGTGAGGAAGTATTTTTTCAATACGTCGAAATTCCCTTAGTTCCTTACTATTGATCCAATCAATACCGCATTGAGCAGCTTCGGTTAGCATGTCTGCACGCGAATCCAATTCAGGATATTCGCCTTTTTTCTTTACCCAGTCTTTGTTTATGGCATCTTGAAGTCGCGGTCCTGGAGGTTCGAAATTTCCGATCAATATGCGAGTTAGAAAAGTATAACTGCCGCTTCCTGAATAATAAATTTGTTTCGGTGTAATTCCTACGCGGTCTAATTCATCTAAAGCAGATGCAATTTTGTTGGCAACCGGTGTAAAAAGCTCTTCTTGTCTACTAAGTAGTTTTTTTCTGATTTGCTGATAGTCTGAAAGAGACAGCTTTTGCAGTTGATGAAAAATGTCTTTTGAATTTTCTTTCAATAATTGAGACGAAATGTCGAGCATGCCCTTGCGTACATTCCAATCTCCTTCTTCATCGAAACTGGACATCACGAAATGTTCTAAGTATGCCGTTAATTCTGCATCTTTTCCTACTTCGTTGAGGCAGGTATCTACAACCTCATCAAGAAATCTTGAAGTGTCCATTTCAATTCCAAAGTCTGGATGAATATGCAAGTCTCTGGCAAATGAGCGAATGATTCTGTGTACAAAACTATCAATGGTACTTACACTAAATTGAGAGTAATGATGCAGTATGTGCGATCGCACTGTAATGGCTCGACTTTGTAATTCTTGGGGCGATATTTTCAATTGAAAGACCAAGTCATTAAACAGTTCAACAGATCCAGCGAGTGCTTCAGGCTGAGCGAATTCATGCAGCCGCTCCATAATTCGCTCCTTCATTTCAGCAGCAGCGGCATTGGTAAATGTGATTGCTAAAATGCGCTGGTAATAGTCAGCTATGGGATGCATGAGGGCCAGTCTCAGATAATGATGAACGAGGGCATAGGTTTTTCCACTTCCGGCTGAACTTTTCAGCACGAAAAAAGGTTTCCATGCATCTTTTTTACTTGTCATTTGGTCTTATTGATGTAAATTCAATGTGAAAATAATTCCTATGCAAGTCATTCAATCAACTGTTTATAAATTTCTAATGCTTGTCTTGATAATGTGTGTATTTATTTCATGCAGAGAACAAGAACAGAATGCTACTTGTGGTGAGGTAACCATTAAATTTATTCCCGTTTGGAATGGCCAAGTGGTTACCATTGATTCCATCTATACAAATAGTTTGAATCAGCGAATTCGTTTTGAAAATATCACTACTTATTTCTCAAACATATACATTGGAAATGGAATAGATAGTGTTCTCTTTTCACAAGTGGAATTACTTCAATTGTTGGGAGGTCAGGCCTCGGTTACAAAAAATATGGAGCCGGGTACTTATTCGAAATTGTCATTTGGATTAGGTATACCACCAGAATTGAATAAAAATGTTGATCCCAGCGTTTACCCCAATGCATCTCCATTGTCTGTGCAAGGTTCAAACGGTATGTTTTGGTATTGGAATACGGGCTACATTTTCTTTAAGCTTGATGGAAGAACCGATCTTACGGGAACACCCAATGCTCCGCTATTGAACACATTTGCATTTCATTGTGGAGATGATCCTCTGTATAGAGAAAAGTCATTTTCATTTGCAACCATTCATACTGAAGACCTTACCTCGCATGAGATTGTGGTTTTCGTAGACATGCAATTGTTGATGCAGGGTAATAATGATCCAATAGATTTATCTACCGATAATATTACGCATACTACCGGAAATTTTGCATTGGCAGAGCGAGTAACCAATCATTTTGCTGACGCATTTACAGTTGTTCCGTGAAGCGAATACTTGGTTGTATCATCTTAATTGTTTTCTGGGCTTGCTCTCAAGTAGCTGAGAAAAAAGACAAACCCATTGCTTATCAAATTCCATCTTTTTTCCCGGAAATGGATATTCCAGCAGATAATATGCCTTCAGAGGCACGAATGGAATTGGGAAAAAAATTATTCTATGATGTTCAATTAAGTAGAGATTATTCACATCACTGCGGATCTTGTCATGCACTGTCGGCCGCTTTCACAGATGGGCAGCGTGTTTCGGTAATTCATGAAAATTCAATAAAGCGGAACGCACCAACTTTAGTGAATTTGGCCTGGAGTCCTTATTTAATGGCCGAAGGAGGGGTGCCCAATCTAGAGTTGCAGGCTTTAGCTCCAATACATGAATCGCATGAATTTAATTTAAGTATGCAGGAGCTTATTCTTCGACTGCAGGAAAATGAAGAATATGAGTTGTTGTCTCAACGCGCGTATCAAAGATCAATTGATGCTTTTGTGATTACTCGAGCCCTTGCCTGTTTTCAAAGGTCGTTCATTTCAGGTGATTCCAAATTTGACAAAGTTTATTATTTGAAGCAGGGAAATTTTAATGCTTCTGAACAACGTGGTTTCGATTTATTTTTTTCTGATCAAACACAATGCAGCTCTTGCCATGCGCCGCCTTTTTTTACTTCGTATGAATTTGCTTCTTTGGGGTTAACAGACGGTGATGAAGGACTAAAGCGAAGGACATATCGAGAGGAAGACGCGGGAAAATTTAAAACACCTACCTTAAGAAACATAGAAATAACTGGCCCTTACATGCACAATGGTTCATTCGGATCTTTGGAAGAAGTGATTGAATTTTACAATGCCGGAGGTGGACCGGGTCGAAATAAATCCAATAAGATTAATCCCCTGTTGCTCACAGAGCAAGAGAAACAAGATTTAGTCGCTTTTTTGAAGACTTTGACCGATTGGAATTTTGTGCAAAATGAGAATTTGGTTCGAAATGAATGATTTTCATTTGTTAAACAAAGCATGTCTATTTTTGAATTATGAAATCAGTTTGTGCCATCTTCTTGTTTCTTGGGATTGTTACAGTTTTTGTGACCTGCACCCACCCCAGTGAAGAAGCTCCTGTGCAGACGCCGTATCCCTTGGTCATACCCCCATTTTTCCCTCCGATGGATATACCAGCTAACAATCCGCTTACAGTAGAAGGAGTGAATTTGGGTAGATACCTTTTTTGGGAAAAGAAATTAAGTGGGAACAACACCATGTCTTGTGGAACTTGCCATATGCCTGAGCATGGTTTCTCTGATAGTGCCAGGTATTCCACTGGAATATTCGGAGACGTGGGAAACAGACAAGCCATGCCTTTGATTAACATGGGATGGTCACCGACATACTTTTGGGATGGTCGCTCTGTTACGTTGGAACAACAGGTTGAAGAGCCCATTACGAATCCGATAGAAATGGCTGAGAATTGGCAAACGGCATTGGCGGAACTTGCAAACGACCCCATTTATCCTCCCTTATTTTACAAAGCATTTGGTTCCACTGAAATTACCAAGGAAGGTGTTGTAAAGGCTATAGCTTCGTTTATGCGAACCATGATCTCAGCGAATTCTAAATTCGATAAACAACGCATTGGGCAATATGTATTCACACCCTCGGAGTTCAATGGGTACACACTTTTTTTAACCGAAGGTGGAAGTCCAGATCAAGTGCCCGGCGGAAGCTTCGGAGCAGATTGTTTCCACTGTCATCGATTCGGAGCCATGCAATTTTCAGATTACTTATTTCACAATAATGGTTTAGATGCCTCCTTTACAGATTTAGGACGGGGAGCCATTTCTGGAAGTGTGTTTGATAATGGAAAATTCAAAACACCAACATTGCGAAATATTGAGTTGACTGGTCCCTATATGCACGATGGAAGATTTACCACTCTAGAACAGGTTATAAATCATTATAATTCAGGAGGTGTTCCTTCAGAGACTATTGATCCCTTCATGAAATTTACTACAGGTGGATTGCAATTGAGTGAACAAGCCAAAGCAGATTTAATAGCATTTTTGAAGTGTTTAACAGACACCAGTTTCATTCACAATCCAGCATTTTCAGATCCACATGAATGAGGAACAACAGAAGTTTCTAGAGCTAGCAAAAAAAAATAAAAAAGTGAATAAAAAAATGTTCACTCGCTTGGCACGAAAGAAGAATTTGGACACTCATTTTCATTCCATGCATGAAGAGCTTTTTGAAAAGATTGACTGCCTCACATGCGCGAATTGTTGCCGAACAACCAGTCCAATTTGGCGCGATGTAGATATTGATCGCATCTCAAAACACCTCAATATGCGTCCCTCAGAATTTACAACGAAGTATTTGCATATTGATGAAGACAATGACTGGGTGCTGAATCAAAGTCCTTGCGCTTTTCTCAATTTGGATGACAACAAATGCTCTATCTATGATCATAGGCCAAAGGCATGTCGTGAGTATCCTCACACCGATAGAAAAAATATGACTCAAATCCTTGATTTAACTTTTCGAAATACTTTGGTGTGTCCTGCTGTAGCTGAAATGGCTGAGAAATTGAAAGCCTTGGGTGAATAACTTTCATTTTAAATTTTTATTCAGGCTTGTTTTACCATTCTCTTTACAATTGGAACTTTTTTTTTTCCTGTGCGTAGGAAAAACATTGATTTAACTATGAAAGCAAAGTCACTTCTTCTCATTTTGTTCGGTTTGGTGGTTGCCCTTGCTTCAAACAGCCAAGGACAGTGTCCAAATGTATTTGATCAAAATGGAGAGATAGTCAATGAACCTTATTGGATTTCATGCTCAGGTGGTAGTTATACGTTAAGTCTTTTACCTACTGCAAATTGGAGTGAGTATACCATCAATTGGGGTGATGGTACATCAAATACAAGTGGATCCAATTGGTCAAGCCCTACGCTTATACAACACACGTACGCTGCCGTTGTTGACACGTTTGTGGTTACAATCACAAATGCACAAAATGGTTGTGAAGTCCAAGGAGTGGTTGTTATGGAACAAGCTACCAACGCCTCTATTCAAGTACCTCTTGGAGCTTACACGCAAATATGTGCACCAGATGAGGTTGAATTTATTAATTCTTCAACAAACGTTTCTGAGACTACGCATTTCATTTGGGATTTTGGAGATGGCACTGCACCATTACATTTTGATTATACCAACTTCAATGATGTTGTCTCGCATTTGTATGATGAAAATGGTGATTACAATTGCGAAACTACAGTTTCTCTAACAGCTGAAAATTACTGCAATGTTTTGCAAGGAAGTGCATCTGTTGCAACCTTTACTCCAGTTAATATTTGGACGCTTGATCAAGCCAGTATTTCTGTTTCTGCATCTACGCAATGTGATCCAAACTCAACTTTCACATTCACCAATTCTACCATTCGAAATTGCTTGAATCAAGGAAATACATTTCAACGGCAAGAGCGATGGAATTTTGGAAATTATTTTGGTACAGGTCAAGACAGCATAACCAACTGGATTCCATGGCCACCGAGTATTCCACCTGTGATAACTTTTCCGGGAATAGGTGATTATACCGTTACACTCTATGATAGCAGCTATTGTGGAATAGTAGAACAAAGCGTTACTGTTCATGTCATTGCACCCCCAGTCGTATCAATTGCTCCAACAGAAGATACTGTTTGTGTAGGTCAACCAACTACTTTCTTACAATTATCGAATAATCCCGGCCAAGCCTATACTTGGAACGTTGGTGTGAATGGTGCATGGTCAAATTTAGGAAGCGGTGATGTAACATACACCTATAATAATCCGGGCACTTATACGGTGCGCTGCAGAGCAAGTTATCCTCAATATGGATCAGCATCTTGTGCGGATACAGCCTCTTTTATTATCGAGGTTTTACCTAGTCCAACCATTTCCATTTCAGCTGATGAATTGCAAGCTTGTGATAGCATTACTACGGATTTAAATGCAGTCTCTAGTGGTGGTGTTAATTTCGAATGGAGTATAGCTACAGCTGGAAGTTATCTTGGACAAAATCCGGATCCTGTCTCATTTAACTCCCCGGGCGATTATCCCATTTCTGTAACAGTAACTGGACAAAACGGATGTACCAATTCAGATGCAGAGGTGATTCATGTTTATGCAACTCCTCAGGCAAGTTTTGTTGTAGCGAATGCATGTGAAGATGCGTCGGCAAGCTTTCAAAATACATCTACAACTGCGAATGGAAATCCAATTGTAAATACCACATGGACGTTCGGAGACGGTGGCAATTCCAATAGCAATAATCCAAGCCATATTTACAGCGTACAAGGCAATTATGTTGTAGTTCTGAATATTTCAACCCCGTATTGTTCTGCGACTACTTCTGATACAATTACTGTTTATCCATTACCTGCAGCTAGTTTCACACAAGACATTTCATCTGGTTGTCAGCCTGTAATAGTTCAGTTCTCAAATACGTCAACAGGCACTTTGAGCTACGAGTGGAATTTTGATGATGGAAATTTATCTACAGACACGAATGCCATTCACGCATTTTATCACAGTGGCATTTCTGATTTTGTATTTCAAGTAGAATTAATTGCGACGAATGAATTTGGTTGCTCTAGCAGTGCAACTTCAGATGTAACTGTTAATGGTGGAGCAGTAGCCAGTTTTAATGCGGGTGATGCAGCTTTAGGTTGTGAATTAACCCCCATTCAGTTCGAAAATACTTCTTTGAATACATCTTCAGTTGCTTGGAATTTTGGTGATGGAACCGGTTCAATTGAGTTAAATCCAACACATACTTTTAACAACAATACAGGCTTTATACAATGGTATTTGGTAGAGCTTATAGCTAACTCTGCTGCGGGTTGTGCTGATACTACCGAGTTGGAAATACCAGTCTATCCATTATTAGATATTCAAGTACCAAACACTGTTTTTGAGGGATGCTCTCCTTTGGTTTTTGAGTCTCCAACATTTGTTGGTGTTCAAGGATTTGAATGGGATTTCGGAGATGGTACTCAAACCAATGAAGCATTTCCAACTCACACGTATTTCAATACAACAGATGCTCCTTTAACCTATACCATTCACTTTGTTGGAACCTCGGCTTTTGGATGTGTAGACAGTGTTGATTTTCAGATTACAGTGAATCAACAAGCTGTTGCAGCATTTACAACAAGTACGCAGTCTGGATGCGGACCATTGGAAGTTGTTTTGGAAAACAATTCAATCAATTCTGATTCTTATAATTGGAATTATGGAAATGGTTCATCATCGAATAACAATTCTCCTTTTCACAATATCATACTAGATAATTCAACATCATTGCCTCAAAATTATGTTATTGTTTTAACAGCGGAATTGAACAACGGTTGCAATGATCAAGATTCAATTCTTGTGACTGTTAATCCGGCAGCAACAGCTGAATTTTCATATTCTGGAAATACATGCTCACCGGCGAATATTTTATTTACGAATAATTCCAATCAAAATACACAGGCATATTGGACTTTTGGCGATGGAGCAAATGCCTCGGTTTTTGAACCTAGTCATATTTTCTCGAGTCCTGCATTAACAGATACTACATATACCGTCACTTTAGTAACGAGTAATGCTTTTGGCTGCGGCGATACAATAGCTCAAGTCATTAATATCAATTATTCTCCGCAAGCTCTTGCTTCCATCGATAGTTTGTATGGATGCTATCCCTTGAATGCAGCTATTAGCAATTTGAGTCAAGGTGCATCAAGTTATTTATGGAATTTCGGGAATGGTGTTACTAGTGTAAATAATGCAACTCAATTTGTATTCGAATATTTGAATGTTTCCAATCAAATTCAAACGTATCCGCTGTCCTTAACAGCTATAGCAACAAATGGCTGCTCTTCAATTTGGAATACTGCGGTTTCAGTTTTACCTGAAGTAACGGCCGAGGCTGATTTGTATGTAGAAGGTTGTAATCCTGTCAATGTAAATTTTGTAAATCAAAGTAATGGTGCCATTTCATATTTGTGGGACCTAGGTAATGGTGTTTTTGCGAATACGGCTAATGTTCAGAATTCTTATTTTAATCCAGGTGATTCCGATACCACATTCGTGGTGAGTTTAACTGCCACAAATAGCTATGGATGCGCGGTTACTCATGATTTTTATGTGGAGGTTTCTCCTTTGCCTGTTGCTCAGTTCATTGCAACTCCAATTTCGCAAATATGGCCAAATAACACGGTTAGCATTACCAATCTTTCTACGGGTTCGAATTTGGGATATGTATGGAATTTCGATGATGGCTTTGAATTCAACGGTTCAACCCCAGGCACTCATTCCTACCAGACATGGGGTACTTACACCATTCAGCTCATAGTGAATCAAGGCATTTGTACAGACACCATTCAACAGACAATTACAATTGATCCGCCAGCACCTCAAGCTTTATTTAATACGCAGTTAATAGGTTGTGCGCCACTCACTGTATCTTTTGAAAACACCTCCTTGTATGCAGCCGGTTATCAATGGATTTTTGGAGATGGTGGTTTATCTTCTTCTACTAGTCCAGTATATACTTATTGGAGCCCAGGAACCTATGATGTGAAATTGGTTGCTTTCGGTTTTAATGGAACGAATGATACATTGGTTATTCCCAATGCCATTACAGTGCATCCAAATGCAGTAGCAGCATTTACAGCAAGCCCACTTGAAGTTGTAATTCCAGATCAGCCAGTTACTTTCTTAAACCTAAGTAATGTTGCAACTACATTCACTTGGGTATTCGGCGATGGTGATTTTTCGAACGAATACAATCCAACGCATTACTATCAATTACAAGGCTCTTATAGTGTTATGTTGGTGGCGAATAATCAATACAATTGTCCTGACACCATGTTGGTTGCCAATATGATTTCTGCATACGGGTCAGGAACACTTGAGTTTCCAAATGCATTTACACCTACTTCCGCCGGACCAAATGACGGAGTGTATGATCCAAATGGATATACCAATGATATATTCTGTCCATTGCATGAAGGTGTCACTTCGTATGAATTGCAGATCTACAACAAATGGGGTGAGCTCCTCTTCATAAGTGAAGATATTCATGTAGGTTGGAATGGCTATTATAAGGGTGAACTGTGTAAAGAAGATGTCTATGCTTGGCGAGCAACAGCTACTTTTTCAAACGGAACACGTGTCAATAAATCAGGTGATGTAACCCTCTTAATTCGATGAATATGAAGAAATATATTTTACTTTTTCTCTTGTTCATAGAAGGTATGAACCTGATGGCTCAGGACCAACAGTATACCCAGTTTTACTCGGTACCTACGTTGTTGAATCCTGCTTTTGCGGGGGCGTCTGCACAAAGTAGAGTAGCGGCATTATACCGAAATCAGTGGAGTATTATTCCCGGTGGATTTAAATCGCAACGCTTTTCATATGATCATTATCTTCCCAATCTCAATAGTGGAATTGGTTTAGTAATGGGTAATGAACACGCAGGAACAGGTGCACTAAAAACTTCGTCTGTGCAATTGCAGTATGCCTATGAAGTGAAAGTGAAGCGTGGTGTGTTTTTCAGGCCAGCTTTGCAATTTGGGTATGTTACGCGTTCTTTGGATTTTAACAAACTTACGTTTTACGACCAACTTATTCGAGAAGGAGATAACTCAAGTTTTGAGAGTCCTACCTTCGGTCCAACACATTATTTCGATGCAAGTGCAGGTTTTTTAGTATATTCTGGTAAGGCGTGGGGAGGTATTTCCATCTACCACATGAATACCCCCAATGAAGTTCTTTATTCTGGAACAGCTGCCAGTATACCCGCTAGATTCAGTGTTCATGGCGGGGTGAGAAGACACGTAAAATCAAGTTTTAAGTCTTACTTTGGAAAAGATTTTGTCTTGGCTTTTAATTATCAATCACAAGGGAAATACGATCAACTTGATCTTGGCTTCTATACAGAATTGAATCCGGTTGTTTTGGGAATTTGGTACAGAGGTCTGCCATTGAAGCAGAATGATTATCAAATGCCCAATAGAGACATGTTGGCCTTGCTTATAGGCTTTCAATGGGGAGCATATAAATTGGGATATAGCTATGATATTACAACATCTATGCTTTCGTTAGGAAATACAGGGGGATCGCACGAATTATCTTTCACCTATCAATGGGCAAACAAACGCAACATGCGTAAAGTGAAAAGAAGAATAGTTCCTTGCGCTAAATTTTAGAAAATCTATAAAAGTGATT
>CAYSEX010000005.1:0-70999 GCA_964430305.1 uncultured Chryseobacterium sp. | reverse complement strand
CAGTGGGAAGAGACCGCAGTATTCGACTTATTCAAGATGCGAATACAGGAACAAAACTTATTGGGGTAGTGGCTCAACGCAATGCTGAGATTGAAGACCCTGGATTTTCAGATATTCACACCATTGGCACACAAGCCACCATTTTGCGTATGTTGCGTATGCCCGACGGAAGTACTACCGTTATCTTACAAGGTAAAAAGCGCTTCGAAATAATGGGAATGGTGCAATCAGACCCTTATTTCAAAGCTCAAGTAGAAGCTTTTCATGAAACCAATAACAATGCAAAAAACAAGGAGCAACAAGCGCTATACGAATCCTTGAAAGATCATGCTCTTGGTGTAATTGGTTTGTCTCCCGATATACCAAGCGAAGCAGGTTTGGCCATAAAAAATATTAATGGGCTTTCATTCCTCACCAATTTCATTTCTTCAAACATGAAGGCAGGTGTGGAATTGAAACAACAGTTGCTTGAAATTGCAGATCTTGAAGAACGAGCAAAGAAAGTTTTGGAGTATTTAAGTCATGAACTTCAAATGCTCGAGATGAAAAAAGAAATTCAGAAAAAGGTTCATATTGATATTTCTAAACAACAACGTGAATATTTTCTGAATCAACAAATCAAGCAAATTCAAGAAGAACTTGGAGCAAATCCACAAAAAGAGGAAGTAGAGGAGAAGCGAGCAAAAGCGTCTAAAAAGAAATGGCCAGACCAAGTCGCTCAAACCTTCGAAAAAGAAATTGGAAAACTTGAACGAATGCATCCGCAGGTGGCAGAATATAGCGTGCAGTCCAATTATCTTGATTTGCTATTGGATCTTCCTTGGGAAGATTGTAGTCAAGATAATTTCGACCTAAAACGAGCGAAGAAAATTTTGGATCGGGATCATTTTGGATTGGAAAAAGTAAAAGAACGTATTCTCGAGCATTTAGCCGTTTTGAAGATTAAGGGTGATATGAAGTCTCCAATTATCTGCTTGTATGGTCCTCCGGGCGTTGGTAAAACTTCTTTGGGTAAGAGCATTGCGGAAGCCCTAGATAGAAAATACATACGTATGTCTCTCGGAGGTTTGCATGATGAAGCTGAGATCCGAGGTCATCGCAAGACCTATATCGGAGCCATGCCCGGCCGAATAATTCAAAATTTAAAAAAGGCAGGTACAAGCAACCCTTTGTTTGTTCTTGATGAAATTGATAAACTTGGACAAGGAGTGCATGGAGATCCATCTTCGGCGATGCTTGAAGTATTGGACCCAGAACAAAATCATGCTTTTTATGACAATTACCTTGAATTGGATTATGATTTAAGTAAAGTGCTTTTCATTGCAACCAGCAACTCCTTAAGTTCAATTCAACCTGCCTTGCGAGACCGTTTAGAAATTATTGAAGTAAACGGCTACACCCTGGAGGAAAAGTTGGAAATCGCCAAGCGACATTTAATTCCGAAACAACTCCGAGAGAATGGAATGAATGACAAGCAAGTGAAATTTAGTTCAGCGTCTCTTGAGTTTATCATTGAATCATATACCAATGAAAGTGGTGTTCGAAATCTTGAGAAGCGCATTGGAAAGATGGTTCGTAACCGAGCGAAAATGTTGGCTTTTGATGAAGTATTTGATTTGGTAGTTACGAATGAGGAAGTTGTTAAAGTGCTAGGAGCGTCATACGAAAAGGATCGATATGATGATAACGAAGTTCCCGGAGTAGTTACAGGTTTAGCTTGGACTCCAACAGGTGGTGATATTCTATTTATTGAATCCAGTCTAACGAAGGGAAAAGGAAAGTTAACCCTTACAGGAAACCTTGGAGACGTAATGAAGGAAAGCGCAACGCTTGCCTTGGAATATTTGAAATCACATGCTAATCTAATTGGAATGGAACCCGAGTATTTTGATGAGCAAAATGTACACATTCATGTGCCCCAAGGTGCTGTGCCAAAAGATGGGCCTAGTGCAGGAATTACCATGCTTACTGCCCTTGCTTCAGCCTTTACAAAAAGAAAGGTGAAAAAATATTTAGCTATGTCTGGTGAAATTACATTGCGAGGAAAGGTGCTGCCGGTTGGGGGAATTCGAGAGAAAATTTTAGCGGCAAAGCGTGCGGGTATCAAAGAGATTATTTTGTGCGAAAAAAATAAAAAGGATATTGAGGAAATTGATGCGCGATACCTGCGTGGATTGAAATTCCATTATGTCAACGAAATGCACGAGGTTTTAGATAAGGCCCTATTAAAAGAAAGGGCTAAGTAAAATAAACTTTGTGTTTTGTAGTTTGCCTACCATGTCGCATCTTTACCTCATGAAGCTTCGTCTGCTATTCGTGTTCATCATTTTTTCAAAACTGCTGTATGGACAAAGTTCCACAGCCGTTTTCTCTGGATTAAATGTTTTTGGGTCAGCTCGAATAGCTTCTCTTGGCGGAAACGGCATGGCACTTCCAGGTGGAGACATACATTTAGTAACCTGCAATCCTGCTCTTATTGATTCGAACTTGGCTGGTCTATTGGGAATGAGCTATGTTCGATATTTTGCACAATCAAACTTTGGATATTCAACGGTCGCTTTTCATAAACCAAAGAGCAAATTCGCATACGCCGCTACCATGCAGTTTTTCAGTTATGGAGAATCGAATAGACTTGACGGTCTTGGAAACGCTTTGGGAACGATTTCAAACAATGAATATGCCCTGCACGTTGGAGCCAGCTATCAGATAGATTCTTTATGGAGATTGGGTGCTAGTTTGAAGAATCTATATGCCGTCTATGATGTTTACCAATCTTATGCCTTAGCTGCAGATTTGGCCGCAAATTACGTGAATCCGAAGTCTAGGTTTTCAGCCAGCTTAATGGTGAAAAACATAGGTGCTCAGCTTAGCTCATTTACATCTAATGAAAGAGAGAGATTACCAATGGAAGTTCAAATTGGAATGAGTAAACAACCGAAAAATGCCCCCTTTAGATTTCATCTTGTTTATGAAAACCTTCAAAAATTCGACATTACCTACACAGATCCCAATGCCGTAACTATCATAGATCCTCTAACAGGAGAGCCCGTGGGGAATAATACATGGGAATTTGGAGACCGCCTGATGCGTCATTTAGTGGTTGGTTCTGAAATCCTCTTTGGTCAGAATTTTAAGTTGGCTTTGGGCTATAATTACAGACAACGCAAGGAGCTGAGTATACCCAATAAGCCATCAACTGCCGGATTTAGTTTCGGTGCTAGTATGCAGTTTAAAAAATTTCAGCTGAGTTACGGACGATCAATTTACCATGTTGCTGGAGGAAGTAATCACATTTCGATTACTACACGGGTGTTTTAATTACATCGCGAAAACCAAACCGGCCTTTAAAAAATAAGGTCCTCCAATGGCGCACTCCAAGTTGAAACCAACTCCACTGTGTGGACGAAATCCAGTTACGCCAAGAAGAATTATTTGCCCGTCAAATGAACGCAATTTGAATTTGTTGTTGTTGAAATTTGGATTGCTAGTTGAAATCAGATTCTCGTATATATTATAACTAGCACTAATACCGGAGTAAACAAATCCATTTGTTCTACTCACGTGTAATTTTTTCAAAATTGTATATCCCAAATCTCCTTTTTTGCCAATGGGGATTTTCCACACGAATGTGTAACGCAATCCAATTGAGTTTTTAATCAATTTCCATTTGAATTCTTCCTCAATATGCGTTACTCCAAGAGAGTCTTTCCAGGAGTAGTTAGACGAATTGAGATGACCAGACTGCCTTGTACAAAACACACCTAAATTTTGTTTCCACTTTTTTCTTTTTTTCGTAAGTGAGAATTCCATTAAAGCATTGGCCGCAGGAGTGGTATAACCAATAAGTGAGACGCTGCTATCTTTGACCGGCCCTTGATTCATGAACATGCTCATGGCGCTGTAGCCCACACCAAAATGAACCAACGCTTTTTTCTTTTTTAATTGTGCATTCGCGCTAAAGCTTAACAAAAGAACAATAAAAATTAAAATTGTTTTATTGCACAAGGCCATAGCGTTTCATGTATTGTTCAATGTATTTTCCAATAATATCGAACTCTAAATTTACAAGAGTTCCTTCTTCAATGAATCGCATATTGGTATTTTCATAGGTATATGGAATAATTGAAACGCCAAACTCATTATCTGTAGGGTCAACTACAGTTAGGCTAATTCCATTAATAGCAATACTTCCCTTGTTTACAGTTCTATAATCAACTATAGATTGGTCATATTTGAACCTATAATTCCATGACGCACCTGTCATTTCTTTATAAACACAAGTGGCTACGGTGTCTACATGTCCTTGAACCTGGTGGCCATCTAGTTTGTCACCCATGGATAGGCTGAATTCCAAATTCAACAGGTCGCCCAAACGCCATGAATCAATGGTAGTTTTCTTTCTTGTTTCTGGAATTGCTGTTACACGATACCGATCTGCATCTATCTCTACTACGGTCAAACAAATCCCATTGTGCGAAATACTTTGGTCGATCTGAACTTGTTTCGCAATCTCTGATCTTACCCAAAGTTCTATATTTCCATTTAATTCATAGAGTTCTTGAACTATTCCTGTGTTTCTTATAATTCCGGTAAACATAATTATTGGGTATCTGTTGCTTGTTTCGCATTGAGAATATGCAGATATCCTTCTTTATTCAGGGCAACTATACCTTGAGTGCGAATGGTGTTGACAATTAAAGTATAATAGTATACCCCATCACTGCATAATATTCCGGTGTTGGCATCTTCTCCATTCCATAAAACATTGGGGTTAGTGGTCTCAAATAGAAGTGTCCCAAATCTGTTAAAAATCTTTAAATCAATGCTCTCAATTGACCGGTAAGGAAAAGGTTGGAATACATCATTGGCACCGTCTAAATCCGGAGTGATAATATTCGGAAGCTCATATGATGGGCAATTATCAACACAAATGACATTACTGAATTCACTCTCATTCTGGTGCAAGAGTCCATCAGGCCAATAGTTCAATGAATCTATGGCTGTTATGGCATAGCAACCCGCTATGCTTGGAAGTCCTGACGGGTGATAAAAACTATAGGAATGTATTTCATCATTCGAAATGGTATCCAATATTACAAATGGGCTGTCATTCGTTTCAGCATAATAAAGAATGTATGCAGTTACATCCGGAGCGCAAATGGTATCGAAATAATTCCAATTCAATTCCAGGGTTAAATTTTCGCAATCACTGGCGGCCTGAAGGTTTGGCGCGCATGGCGGTGTAGCGTCATAAGGAATTGCACATATTTCTTGGGACCAATTCCACAAACTATCAGAGATAGAAGGTGTATCAAAGGTGCCTAATGTTTGAATTAAGTAACAATAATTTTCATTATTAACTAATCCAGTATCTGCGTGTATCGGGTTTGTGCTTGAAGTTAAAAAAGAATAGTTGACCTCTCCGGGGGCTTTTCTGTAAATGTCATATCTGTAATTGAGCCACGGAAAATTGCCTGTCAAATTGAGAACAACGGAATTGTCTGTTGGAGTAGCAAGAATGAAAGGAGAACTAGCAGAATTTGATTGCGAAACAAAATTTCCTTGTGAAAAGAATTTAACTCGATACACATGTGAATTTCCAGCGGTGTTAATTCCTGAGTGAATATAGGTTGTATCTCCACTCAATAGACTGCTGAACGCAGCCGTGGTGTGTATGGTTTCCCATAGATTACCTATTTGATGTTCTAGTATGTAGAAATAAGGTGGAAGGAAAATGCTCGTATCTAATTCAGTAGGCGCAGACCACCGAATGCTGTCACTTCCGAGTGTAAGATCTGTATTGATAATACTAACATTGGTCATAACGGGTACATCTTTTCGTATCGTTACGCATGACTCATCACTGGCATAACTCAATGCACCATCAGGCCAAACGGTTACAATTCGGTAGCAAAATGGAACACCAAAACCGGGAGCATTATCTGTAAAATTTGTATTATTCAAACCCACTGATTCTCCAATGAGCTGATAGCCGGTGTATCCCGGCATTCCAACTTCACAAAGATCCGGATTGAAAGGGAATCCATTTTGTTTGCGATAAACGAGATATTTCACCAAAGTGCTCTCGTAATTACTAAAAGAGTTCGCGCAAGGAGAGGGAGACCAGGTGATATTGACTATTGATCCAAGCGCAGAGGCTTGCACATTTTCAACTTTGGGTGCAACAACCGTAATATTAACCGATTCAATATCGGCAAGGTTCACATATCCATCATCTAATGCCTCGAAACTGACAGTGTAGGGAGCTGCCCGTACTTCAGCGCACTCTGGTTGCCAAATGAACGTATTGTTGAATGGATTAAACTCGGCTTCATGAACTACATTGGTCATAGGACCACCAAATGCGGTGACGTCAACATTATCTCCATCTGGATCACTGAACTGAACCTGAAATTGAATGATTCCACCAGCCTCTACGCAATAATCTGTTATTGGAAAAATAACAGGAGGTTCATTGTTGCAAGTAACAACTGTTATTTGCATGTCTCGCAGAACAGTGCCAACCAAAATTCCATTTCGAAATTCTTGAATGAGAATGGCAATATTGAATTCGCCTGCTAAAGGTGGAACCAACCACTGAACATCTCCCGTTTGTGAATCAATAGTAAAAATATCAGTCGTATTTGAAGTAGAAACTTCGGGCGGAGCCCAACCGGTCAATGTTTCAGCATTTTCTCCTAGGCAGGGCACCAAGGAGTATACCAACGAGTCACCATCTGGATCATATGCTACTGGATTATGAATCCAAGGTTGAAAGATACAAGCTTGCTCAATGGGAGGTTTTAGTAACTGAACAGAATTGTTGTGTCCGGTTTGAGGAGAAATAACAAGTACTGATTGTAGCGTGAAAACCTGGTTAACTGAATTAAAAATGTTAATGACTCCAAAATTTCGATTCGGGTCCTCCACAATAAGCGTAAATATGCCCGCCCCTGCGTAAGTGTGGTAACCAATGTATTGATTTCTTTTCGCATCACCGGGCAAAACTTCCTCTAAGCTTCGTTCCAGACTATCTAAATCGGTATCCAAAATATTAGCTGGTTCATCGCCCCATTTAATTTTAAGCCATGGTCTATCTGCAGCCGTACTGCTTGATTTTGTGATGGTATTGATGGTTACTTTATAGGTAAATCCACTGACATGTTCATAGATAATTTCACCCGCTCTATTGTGGGTGGCTTGGGCATTGAATGCACCAAACAAAAAGAATATGACTATGAGTGTCGTCCTGATCATACTACCTTATAGACTACAAGAACGATAAAAAGTTCATTATCGTTTCCAAAAAGGTGACTGAAAAATAGTTGCATTTGATTTTACTCGAACACAATACCAACCAGAGGTCAGAGATTGAACGTTTAATCGCCTTGCGTTTGAACCACTTATGACAACTTGTCCCAATGCATTAATTACTTCAACGGATTGTATTGATGAGTTAAATGAGAGGTCAATAAAATCATCTGCAGGGTTTGGGAAAACGAGTAAGTTATTTTCGTTTATTTCACTCACTGAAATAGTTGGGTCCAATACAATGCAGTAATCTTCGACTTCACCATAGTCATATGCACCGCATGATGCAGGAGGAGTTCCGTTTCCAAAAGTTCCAACGTAAGCCATTCCTACGCGTAATCTCGTACTACCTTCAATGCATCCAGATGGTATAGTGATGCTTCCTGTTTCTGTTGCCGTGGTTGGCCCACCACCGTCAAATGCTAATTCTGAAGGCTCTTCAAATGTTCCATTACCATTGTAATCAATCCACATTTTGAAGTATTCATTGTATGAAAATCCGCTGTATCCTGGTGTAAGTGAAATTGTATAGGTTTGTCCAGACTGAAATGTGCCCACATTTAAATCTGTGTAATCCGTGTAAATGGCATTAGTAGATGATGTATTCGAAAAGTTTCCGATGGTAACATTCTCAATCCATTCATCAGTCACAGATCCTCCATTAGCCTCACAGTAGGCAATATCTGTGCAAGATCCACAGCCTGTTGTACTGAAAGTAAATGTCGTGGGTGTAACTTCTGGATTGGCACAAGTAGAGAATACACTTATGGTGTATGTCGTGCAAGAATCTAAATCTGTCAAATTAATGTTGTTGGAAGGAACAGCTAACTGAGTTTGTCCGCCTGGCCAGGTAAGGGTAAGGCTATATCCCTCTGCTACTAATATATTTTCCCAAGCAATACTAGCCGAAACCGGTGAGATATTGGCTGAGGTGTAGTTTGAAGGATTCACACAGCAACCGTCTGTTTGAAAAACAAAAGAACTAGACCAATCTCCAATAGTTGTGTCGCAAATGCTCGAGACTTGAAATTCAAATTCGGTACATGAAGACATGTTTTCAAGAGTGAAATTGGTTAAAGTAATGTTTTCAATGATTGTCCAATCAGCGGCACCCAATGGTCTATATTGTAAGTTAAATCCTGTAGTGCCGTCTAGTGCAGCCCAGCCTAGTGTGTACGTAGTTGTACCTGGAGTTTGCGTTGCACTTAACGAAAATGGAGCTATACATCCGCCAACAGAACACTCGTTCAAAAGTAAAGTAAGACTCGAATTGACATTTAATCTTCCTCCAGTTGCAACTTCATCAGATAGATTTGAAACCAAATCAACACCGTTGTAGATATAGTCTCGAACCATCTGTGCTCCGAGTTGTGGGTCGGCATGCGCAATGGAGGCAATGGATGCACAGGGTGCGCTATATAAAAGGGCAATTCCTCCGGCTACACATGGACCCGCGAAAGAGGTTCCGCTCGTATTTCCGTAGTTATTATTTCCTGCCAAGTATACATTTTCACCAGGAGCGGCAATGTCGATATTTACCACTCCATATCCGCTAAATGTTCGAACATCCGAGCTATTCGTAGCAGTTACTGCAACCATAAATTCACTTGGACATGCCGTAGGCAAGTCACCCACCACATCTACATTCACATTGTTGTTGGCTGTTGATCCGCATGATAAAACACCATAGTATCCGAGTGAATCGTACATGGCACACCATAGTGGAGCACTTGATGGTTGGCCATTGTCAATTCCCCAACTGCTATTTGTTGCAACAACAAATGCTCCAGCTGCTCCATTGGACTGATTATACAGTTTTCGCATTTTCAAAGGGTAATTGTACGCGGCAATTGCATTGGCTTCGCTTACTGATCCCATTTGAACTTGCATGATTTTTACATCCCAGTTTACCCCTGTAATACCAACACCGTTATCGCCTTTTGCTCCAATCATTGAACTTACTTGAGTTCCGTGATTGCCCGTACTTAGGTTATCTGTAGTGTTTGAAATATTCCATCCGTCAACATCATCTACATAACCATTGCCATCATCATCAATACCATTGCCGGCTATTTCGTTGCTATTGGTCCAGTGGTTTTCAATGATATCTGGATGATCCCATTTTGCTCCGCCACCTTCAACTACACAAACAACAATTTCATCGCCAAGAGCAGTTAAACCTCCCGTAGTAACGTCCCAAGCTAAATCTGAATCAATATCATTATCTTGTGGATCATTGTGAAACCATTGTTGCCCGTATGAGGGGTCATTCGGTATTAAACGCTCTTGCATTTGCCGATTGATTTGCGCCTGTGTCATGGTAGAAGATGTAGGCACAAATCGAATAATATCGGTTATTGGCAGAAATTCTTCGTTAAATGAAAAATGAAAAATACGCATTATGTCACTCAGCTCTCCAACCAGTTTGAATTCAGGTTGAATGCCAAATGTTTCGTTGAGCTCAGCAATCGCTTGTTGTGCTGTTTTGTCTTTTTTGAGTTGAATGATGACTTCTCCTCGAATTCGCTCCTGAGCGAATGCATTGAGAATAAGAACGGAAAATGCAAGTGCTAATACATGTTTAATCATACCAAATTGCTTTGGTATCAAATATACGTCAGCAGGTCAGCACAAAGTACTTGAAACTTAATTTTTATGCGTTTCTTCCCACAGCGTTCAAGTCTTCAAATGCAGACTTTAGACGTGAGACAAATTCTTTTTCGCCTTCGCGCAACCAAACACGAGGGTCATAGTACTTTTTATTCGGCTTATCTTCTCCTTCTGGATTTCCAATTTGATTTTGTAAATAAGCTGCTTTACCAGACATGTAGTTGCGAATTCCAACAGTGTAGGCCCACTGCATATCAGTATCAATATTCATTTTTACTGCACCATAAGAGATAGCTTCACGTATCTCATCTCGGGTTGATCCGCTTCCTCCATGAAATACAAAGTTCACGGGTTTTTCAGCAGTGCCAAAGGTTTTCTGAATATGGTCTTGTGAATTTTTTAAGATAACAGGAGAGAGCTTTACATTTCCGGGCTTGTATACACCATGCACATTTCCAAATGCAGCAGCAATGGTGAATCGATTCGAAATTTTCATCATATGCTCATAAGCATATGCAACTTCCTCAGGTTGGGTGTATAGTTTTGAGCTATCAACATCAGAATTGTCTACACCATCTTCTTCGCCTCCAGTAACTCCCAATTCTATTTCCAAAGTGATTCCCATTGCGGTCATTTTTTCAAAATACTTCACGCTAAGTTCAATGTTTTCCGCAAGAGACTCTTCGGAAAAGTCGAGCATGTGAGAACTGAAAAGTGATTTTCCAGTCTTTTCGAAATGACGCATACCGTGGTCTAACATTCCATCCATCCATGGAAGTAAATTTTTCGCACAATGATCAGTATGCATTATTACCGGAACCTCATATGTTTCCGCGAGAAGATGAACGTGCATTGCACCACTCACGGAACCTAGTACTGAGGCCGTTTGCAATTTATTATCCAATGCTTTGCCAGCATAAAAGGCTCCACCGCCATTTGAAAACTGAACTATAACAGGTGAATTCAATTCTTTAGCTGTTTCCAAAACAGCGTTTATGCTATTCGTTGACACAACATTTACCGCAGGCAATGCATAGCATCGTTCTTTTGCGTCATTAAGTAATGCAGTTACATCATCTCCTGTTTGCACCCCTGGTCTAAATCTCATAGTATTTTTTTTTTGCGAAAATAATTTAAATACAATTATTGAATAATCTGAAGCGGCAGCGTTAGAGTATTTCCATCATTGTTGATTCGAATGATGTACAGACCACTTTGCAATTGGAACGCATTTACTTCAATTTCTGCACGTTGAATGACACTTAAAGTAGAAATGGTTTTTCCACTCAAGTCAAAGATGTTTAATTGATATGACTTGGTCGGATTAAAACCTTTCAATCTGAAATTGCCTTGTGAAGGATTCGGAAAAAGCTGAATTTGTTCTGAGTTTGTAATTCCTTCTTCTACAGCATCAGGTTGAATAGATATGGCCTGAGCGTCACTATGTTCGCAGCCATATGTATTGCTCCAAATGATTTGAACCGAAGCGAAAGTAGATGTGGTACTGTCCCAAAGAACCTCAATACTTGAACTTCCCTGTCCTGAAGTAATGGTTCCTCCGTTCACATTCCAGGTGTAGGTGTATCCAGGTTGAGGAATAATCGTATAAGTCTGTTGACTTCCATTCAACACAGTAACTGGCCCTGCAATATCCAATGGCGTGGTTTCAGGATATTCCTGAACGGTTACTTGATTGGATGAACTGCATCCGTTGTTATCTGTATATGTTAGCCCATATACACCTGAGTCAGAAACATAAATGGTGTCATTCATAGACGTTGTAGACCATACATTTCCGCCAACATAATTTGACCACAATGGAGAAGGCACACCTTTACAGATGTACAAGTTTCCACTGATTATTGGAGGGGAAGGAACGGCATAAACATGGAAATGTATTGAGTCTGAACTTGAGCAAACATCATTGAAACTATAGGTGTATGTATATGTCCCAGTTTCAATGGGGCTTGCTACGGTGCCGTTTAAAAATGGACCAGACCAATTTCCGTTCAATGGTGATGCACTGTTGAGAGCTAAATCAATAGGGTTAGCGGGCTGACACTGATTTATATCTAAGCCTGCTGTAACGGGCAGAGGGGCATCAACCTGCACCAACATGGTGTCTGAATTGCTGCAGGCATTGTTATCTGTATAGATATATGACAATGAATATATTCCTGGGGTTGTGAATGTTAAGGTGTCGCTTGAAACGTTTTGTCCTGACCATGAACCACCAGTAGGATAGGCCTGCGTGGTAAAGTGATTCGTTGATAAACAGACAAGAGTGTCATTCGGTGCGGACACTACAGGCAAGTCATAAACTGTGATTATTTGAGATGTTTGGTCAATACACCCGTATTCATTGGTTACCGTTAGGGTTAAGGTGTCATTACTCGTGATGATTATTAGACTGTCTGAACTTCCATTGCTCCATGAAAGGGATCCACCATTCGCCAACAAATCAACAGAAAGTCCTTGACAGAAACTGGTAGGACCTGAAGGTGTAATGGTGGCAATTGGGTTAGGGTTAACTACCACTTCAATGGAGTTAGAAACGGCGGTACAATTAAATTCGTTGGTGTTGGTTACGCTGTACCATCCAGAAGTTGTAATTGTAGCATTGTACAGACTGTCACCATTCGACCATTGGTTTACACTGGTTGAATCAGTTGTAAGTACAACAGATCCTCCATCGCAAAATGTAGTAGCGCCTAGCGCATTGATGCTGGCAAGCGGAGCAGGGTTTACAGCTAAATCAAAATTGGTAGATGTTGCAGAACATCCGTCTGCATTCGTTACAGTAACCGAATAGGCACCTGCTGTGTTTACTTGTGACTGTTGCGTTGTATCGCCATTCGACCACAAATAAGTGTCGCCTAAGTTTGCTGTTAGAAGAGCAAATTCATTGGAACAAATGGTGTCTTGACTACTTGTGGTTATAACAGCAGTTGGGTTTGATACTGAAATGGTAATACTACCCGTTGCTGTTGCAGTGCCTGTTGAGGCTGTAACCGTGTAGGTTGTTGTTGCAGTAGTTGGACTAACTGTTACTGTTTGAGCAGTGGAAGAGTTGTTCCAGAGATATGCTGTCAAAAATGGCCCCGTAACGGCAGTTGCCAAACTAGCACCTGCGAAAGTTCCAATTTGAGGAATTTCTACTTGTGGATAAGTGACTCCTGCTGTGTTAGGATTATATGCTACAGATGCACCATTGGCCGGGTTGATTCCTGTCACCGTAACTGTAGGGTTATTGGTTGTTGTGTTGATATGTGTTGACATATCAAAACTCATGTGCAACACATTGTTGGCCATGTTGTTGATCACCAATTTTCTGTTGTAAATATTAGCAATGTCAGTTGCTGTTAAAGCCGTATTCCAAATTCTGAATTCATCCAATTGACCGTAATATCGGTCATTTGGATCATCATCAATTCCGGCTACTGCCGGATATCCATTTCCAAGATTTGGTCTGCAAGCAACGGTAACTGGCACAAGACCAGAGGTAGGGTGGGGGGGATAATTGCTTCCATTGGAACGAGTTCCCACTGAGACACCATCTAAGAAAACTTCGAAATTACTGTTGGTATAAACAACCGCAACGTGGTGCCAACCAACCAAAGGAACTGCTAATGAAAATCTGCTGGCCACAAATTGGTGACTATGTTCTATAATGCTTATTCCATTTGCGCCAACACTTACACCAGAGCTTCTTCTATGCGTTGGACTCCAGATTTGTTGTGGATAAACAGCATAGTTCTGTCCCATTGTTGCATCGTAGATGTACAGGCCATCAACATGCTCGGGGAGTAGCACAATATTATCTGTAGTTTGAAACCAAAACTCGTACGTAAACGTGCCAATGGTGAAATTCTGTGCGTTGTTGATGATCATTTCTTGACCCGCAATCATTGGAAAGTCCGCAACCCTGTTGCCAAGATTTGCATTTGCGGTTAAATCTGCACTTTGGCCTGGGCATAGGATATTGTCAGTGGTTGAAATGGTTACGTTCTGCGCATACATTGAACCAACTAGCAAGATAAGAAAAAACGTAAGGTACTTTTTCATATGGAATGGAATGCTCAAATATAATTCAGTTTTTAAGGATTAAAGTGAATTCAAAATTTAAAGTAGAGCAATGTTGCATTAAGACCTGTATCGTGGGTGGTAATTTAATATTTCGTTGCGTAATGCATTTTTGCTCAGATGTGTGTAAATCTCTGTGGTTGTAATACTCGCATGTCCCAACATTTCTTGTACTGCTCGCAAATCAGCTCCAGCTTCAACCAAATGTGTTGCAAAAGAATGCCGAAACGTATGTGGACTAACATTTTTCTTTATTCCAATGTTTTGGGCTTGATCTCGAATGATATTGAAAATCATCATTCTTGAAAGTCGTTTTCCTCTTCGATTTAAAAACACAAAGTCCTCATGTCCAGAAGAAATGGAAAGGTGATTGCGCATGTGTTCAAAATAGAAGTTCAGCCATTTGAGTGAAATTTCTGTTATTGGAATGATTCGCTCCTTATTGCCTTTTCCCACAACTCGCAAAAGTTGATCGGAGAGTAAGATGTTTGAAATTTTTAAATCGGTTACTTCGCTCACTCGTAAACCGCTGCTGTACATGAACTCGAGAATGGCTCTATTTCTTGTGCCTTCCGGTTTTGATAAATCAATGGTCTCAATGATTTGAGTCACTTCCTCAATACTTAAGACGTCAGGTAATTTTCTTCCAATTTTCGGAGATTCTATGAGTTCTGTGGGGTCAATAGAAATAATTTTCTCAAGTATGAGGTAATTGAAAAAACTACGAATGCTGCTCAACATGCGTGCTTGAGTTGATGCCTCTAGGCCTAGATTATGGATTTCTCCAAGAAAGTCTTGGATGTGAACTGCGTTCACATCAGTAAGCGGAATGTTCGAAAGATAATTTTCAAGCTTTGTAATATCTCGCACATATGCCTCTTGTGTTGCCAGAGATAATGATTTCTCCAACATGAGGAAGGATTTAAATCCTTGCACGTAACTTTTCCAAGACATGGGTTAAAAATACGAAAAACCCTCACAGTGGAGGGTTTTTCAGACTAATTACCTAAACAAATTCTAATTTAACCAAAACTACCTTTGCAACCGTTGTTGCTAAAAATAGCAGCTCTTTATAATGAAGCAGTCATTTGAAGTTGCAATGCCTCAGTGACTGATATTCGCTCATTTCCTTTGTATGCTGTTACAAATGGTCCAGGAAGTAGCGGATGCGCGAGTGCTATTTCTTGACGAAGCTGGCGCGCCTCCTCTAAATTCTTAAAATCACCGGTAACATATTTTTCCCAACCGTTGTGGTGTTCAATATTAAATGCGTTTTTAAAGCCGTAGAAACGAGATAAAAATGTTTTATCCACAACCTTATGTGAAGCAAGAATTTGAACTCGAAAAGTAAGCTCGTTATTTGTCTGCTTTACTACTTCGCTTCGTGTGGTTTGATTGTCTTGCTTGTTCGTTTGAAGTGTTACCTCTTGAGAGGGTGGCGGTGCCTGTTCAGAGTGAATGGTGGCGTCAGCAGTAAGCTCAGGAGATTTAGCATCGAGTGGTGCACTGGAATCACTACCGTTCGATTCAAATGCAACATCTTTTCTATAATTGTTCTCGATATGACTGAAATTGCCTACAAGTGACAAGGCAATGGGCTCACCATTTGCTTTTAAGTGAATTAAATTGAATGTGAGTTTCAGCTCGGGGTCATTCGGCATGCGCATCCAAACAATACGGATCTTACCATTTTCAATTGTAAATGATGCTCCGTTGAGTTCTACAGCTTCAGCTTTGGTATCCAGCGGTAAAGTAATTTCCAAAAGTCCAAATCCTTCAATTATACCTTTATTTATGTTCACCTCAACCAATGCTGTTTGTCCTGGTGAAAGTGAAGTCGCATGCTGAAGTTTAACGGTCACGGGGTCTGATAAAAAGAAACTTGTTAAAGCAAGCCCTGAGCCCAACGCAACAACAAAGAGTAGAGTGGTTTGTAGTACTTTCATTCTGGAAAACAAAGCAAGGGAACATTGGGTATCTCAAGACATGCGTTTTTTGCAATTTCAAACAGGTGCATGTGGATAGGGAAAATGAAGGGGATATATTTGTGAATTTCAAAGTTTTGATTAAATTTGCAATCCGATTTAGAAAAAGAAAAAGTTATGAAACCAGAAATTCACCCAGAATCATACAGAATGGTCGTGTTTAAAGACATGTCTAATGATTATATGTTTTTAAGTAAAAGCACGTGCAACTCGAAAGAAACAGTGATGTGGGAAGATGGAAATGAATATCCAGTTATTAAATTAGAAATCACCCACGCATCTCACCCGTTCTTTACAGGTAAAATGCAATTGGTTGACACTGCTGGTCGTATTGATAAGTTCAAAACACGCTACGCGAAGTTCTCAAAGAAATAAACCAGCACCGCGATATTGTATAGAAAGCCGCTCTGTTGGAGTGGCTTTTTTTATTTCATACATCAATCATCTATTTTTGTCAAATGAATTTTGAATCGAACGCATTCCATCAAACGAGAGTTCAGCTTGTACAAGTTCTTAATGCCTCATTTCAACTGAATGTTGCAGAAGAAGAGCTACAACTTCAATTAACGAGGAAAGAATTTGAAGGAGATGTGACCTTAGTTATTTTTCCATTGGCCAAAAAAGTGGGTAAGAATCCTGAAGCTTTTGGAACGGAAATCGGAAGTGCCCTTCAAAAGCAGTTCAGCGAACTTGAGACATTCAATGTAGTTAAGGGCTTTTTGAACCTCAAACTGAAAGACTCATTTTGGATTAACGAATTTCTTTCCATTCATCATCAGGCTAATTTTGGAATTCAACCACAAAATTCAAAGGAGAGAATCATTGTTGAGTATTCTTCCCCCAATACAAATAAGCCTCTGCACCTTGGACATTTGAGAAACATCTTCTTGGGATACTCCGTTTCAGAATTACTTAAAGCCAACGGTCATCAGGTAACCAAGGTTCAAATTATCAACGATCGCGGAATTCATATTTGTAAGAGTATGATGGCGTGGAAATTATTTGGTAACGGAGAAAGTCCCGAATCAAGCGGCTTGAAAGGTGATAAACTTGTTGGGAAATATTATGTGGCTTATGATAAGCAATTCAAACTGGAGGTAGAGCAGCTAATGGCTTCAGGTCTCTCGAAAGAAGATGCAGAACTGCAATCTGCAATAGCCCAAGGCGCGCGTGACATGTTAATTAAATGGGAGCAAAAGGACGAAGAAACATTAGCGCTTTGGAGTAAAATGAATGGCTGGGTGTACGATGGGTTTCAGGTTACCTATGATACCATGGGTGTAGATTTTGATAAACTCTATTATGAGAGTGATACGTATTTGTTAGGGAAAGAATGGGTCATGAAAGGCCTGGATAGGGGAGTGTTTTTTAAAAAGGATGATGGAAGCATTTGGATTGATTTAACAGATGAAGGATTGGACCAAAAGGTTCTGTTGAGAAAAGATGGAACGGCCATGTACATAACGCAAGACATTGGAACGGCTATGCTTCGCTTTGAAGATTTTCCAGACACGTCATTCCAAATTTATACAGTGGGCAATGAACAAGATTATCATTTCAAGGTCTTGTTTAAAGTCTTAAAGAAATTGGGTGTTGCACAAGCTGAGAAGTGTTTTCATCTCAGTTACGGAATGGTTGAACTACCAGAAGGGAAAATGAAAAGTAGGGAAGGTACAGTTGTCGATGCAGACGACCTCATGGATGAAATGAACCAAGTTGCGAGACAAGTGTCTGAAGAACAGGGGAAACTTGAGGGGCTCAGTGTTGAAGAGAAAGAGGCGTTACACAAAATGATCGGCATGAGCGCGTTGAAGTATTTTTTACTTCGCGTTGACCCAAAGAAAAATATGCTTTTCGATCCGAAGGAGAGTATCGATTTTAACGGTAATACAGGACCCTTTATTCAATACGGATACGTTCGAACCCAAGCCATTCTCAGAAAGGTTGATTTTGAAATAGATCATAACCCAATTCATGATTTGAGCGCGGAAGAACGAAATCTGATTCAGAAAATAGTGGAGTTTCCCCAAGTTCTGCAAGATGCTCAAAAAGGATTCAATCCGTCACTTGTTGCGGTTTATGCTTACGATTTAGTGAGAGAATTCAATACGTTCTATCAGAACATGTCCATCTTGCGTGAACCTGACGCAGCGAAGAAAGGTTTTAGATTGAAATTAACAGAAAAAGTTGGTGAGGTTGTGAAGAATGCCATGAGAATACTCGGCATTCAAATGCCGAATAGAATGTAACAACAAGAACATATGCTGAATACCATAGAAGAAGCGCTTGAAGATCTGAAAGCGGGCAAAGTAATTATTGTTGTAGACGACGAGAACAGGGAGAATGAAGGTGATTTCATTATTCCCGCTAAACAGGTCACTCCTGATGTAATCAACTTTATGAGCAAGCATGGTCGTGGTCTCATTTGTGCCGCTCTCACGGAAGAGAGGTGCAAAGAACTTGACTTAGACCTTATGGTGGCGAAAAATACAGATCCCAACAAAACAGCGTTTACCGTTTCGGTTGATTTATTGGGACACGGTTGTACCACAGGTATATCGGCTCATGATAGAGCCAAAACAATTCAGGCTTTGATTTCAAAAGATACCACGCCTGCTGATTTGGGTAGGCCTGGGCACATTTTTCCATTGATTGCGAAAAAGGGTGGAGTGTTGAGAAGAACAGGACACACAGAAGCAACCGTAGACCTTGCTGTGCTTGCGGGATTTGAACCAGCCGGTGCGTTGGTGGAAATTATGAATGATGACGGAACCATGGCCCGTCTTCCACAATTATTGGAAATTGCCAAAGAGTTGGATTTAAAAATCATCTCAATTGAACATCTAGTGGCTTATCGATTAAAGCGCGAGACATTGATAGAGAAGCAATCTGAATCGAACTTGATTTGGAATCAAATTCCAGTCAGAATAAGAACATATGCAAGCGACAATGGCGCGCGCAGCCATACCGCCCTCGCATTCGGTAATTGGTCAGAGGAAGATGAAGTGGTGGTTCGAGTACAAAGTGGTGTTTCCCATCAAGATGTTGTCATGCTTCTTATGAATACCCATCACTCATTGAATTTTACATTAGAAAGGATTAAAGTACAGTCGAAAGGATTAATTGTTTTGCTCCACCCCGATTCTGATACCATGCGCGACGTCAAAGACTTTGGTATTGGTGCTCAAATTGTGCGGTCCGAGGGCGTGAAAAAAATGGCGTTAATCACCAACAATCAAATAAAAAGAAGTGGTCTTGAAGGCTACGGTTTAGAGGTTTCACAATTCATTCAATTTAAGAACTCATGATTCTTCCCATAGTGGCATACGGAGATCCCGTACTCAAAAAAAAAGCTGAAGAGATCGATCAGAATTATCCAGATCTCAAAAAACTCATTGAAGACATGTTCGAAACCATGTACAATGCAAATGGAGTAGGTCTCGCAGCACCACAAATCGGCAAGTCAATACGGCTGTTTATTGTTGATGCAACTCCTGTTGCAGAGGGTGAAGATGGAGATCCATCATGTGAAGATTTTAAACGTGTGTTCATTAATCCCATCATTTTTGAGGAGTCAGGTGAGGAGTGGAACTGTGAGGAAGGATGCCTTTCCATTCCTCGAATTCGTCAAGAGGTGAAGCGGAAATCTACTTTAAAAATTGAGTATTACGACGAAAATTGGGATCTTTACGAAGAAGAATTAGATGGCTTTGCCGCTCGCGTAGTTCAGCATGAATATGATCACATTGAAGGTGTCTTATTCATAGATCGAATAAATGCGTTAAAACGTAATTTGTTGAAAGGAAAATTGCGCGATATTGAAACAGGAAATATTAGTACAGACTACCGAATGAAATTTTACAAATGAGAACGCTTCTTTTTTCGTCAATAGCACTGTTGCTTTTTAGCTGTGGCCAAAACTCCCAATCAGGAAATGCACATACAAAACGTGCAAATCTTGATTCATTGAAAAGTGTTGTACAGAGCTTTGATAATAAAGCAATGACAGCAGAGCGGGGTCAAATTTCTCAACAAGAAATCAAAGGAGTGGTGCAGGCCTGCCTCACCTTGGGTGATTCTTTGAAAGACAACAATGAGAAAGTTAAATACTTTGTAAAAGCAGGCAACATAGCCGGAAGCGCGCGCATGGCCAATGAGGTGAAGCGCAGTTTTGAAGCGGCCTTGTCTCTGGAAAATGACCCCGCGAAATTGGCCTTAATTCATTTTCAATTTGGTTTTATTTCCGATGAATTTCTCAAGCAATTTGATGTTGCTCAGCGAGAATACGAAATTATTATTTCAGATTTTGCTGCATCAGAATGGGCAGATGATGCCCAACTGGCGCTGAGTCAACTGGGGAAGTCAGATGAACAGATTTTACGTGAGTTAAAGGAAAAGAATGCGAGTATAACCAAAAAGTAATCGATGTTCGGGAAGTTCAAATACCTCCTCGCTTTTATACTGCCAACTTTAGCTGTTGTAGGATTTTACTTGGGAGGAATTTGGTCTTTTTCAACACTTGTCTTTTCGTTTGTGTGCCTTCCGCTGTTTGAATTTGTGATAGGTACAGATCGAAATTCACTTCACACCGAATTTACCTCGCGTGAACAAAGAGATGCAATACCGGTTGTCTTGATTTCATTGTCGGTTCCCGTTCAGTTTACCGTTCTCATTGCTTTTCTCTTTGTACAAAGAAAACTCGAATTTTCAAGTCTAACGTATTGGGGAAATATAACTGCTATGGGCATGATGTGCGGTGTCTTTGGTATAAACGTAGCACATGAGTTAGGACACTCTCCATTGAAACGTGAACAGCTGATGTCAAAAGCACTCTTACTAACTTCTCTCTACATGCATTTCTTTGTAGAGCACAACAAAGGTCATCACAAGTGGGTGGGAACCACGAAAGACCCAGCAACTGCTCGACTCAATGAATCCATTTATGCTTTTTT
Source organism: uncultured Chryseobacterium sp. (assembly GCA_964430305.1). Classification (GTDB taxonomy): domain Bacteria; phylum Bacteroidota; class Bacteroidia; order Flavobacteriales_D; family Sanyastnellaceae; genus CAIZGX01. The sequence goes on along the minus strand of CAYSEX010000005.1, from coordinate 50,058 downwards.
TATTCGTGTTATACCTCAATCTTTTTTATCTGCTTGGAATATTGCTAATGAAGAAGCCAAAAGAAAGAAGTCAGGGACTGTCAATGAAGTCTTTTGGTATGTGTTGATTGAAATTGTCGCTCTCATCTTGATTTATTTGTTGTTCGGATGGAAGGTGCTGCTATCTTTTATTTTGGCAGCGGTCATGGGTATTTTACTGTTGGAGACGGTGAACTACATTGAACACTATGGACTTTTTAGAGAAAAAATTACAGAGAATAGATTCGAAGATGTATCGCCAATTCATTCATGGAACTCAGATTTTATCTTGGGAAGAATAGTGCTTTTTGAATTGACCCGACACAGCGATCACCATGCAAGTCCCGAAAGACCTTATGAACACCTCAGGTCATTAGATAACGCCGGACAATTACCTGCTGGCTATCCCAGCATGATGCTTCTAGCTCTAGTTCCTTTCGCTTGGTTCAAGATCATGAATCCATTGGCGATGAAAGTAAAAAATCTTCAAAAAAATCTTGCAGATTAAGGGAATGTGCTTATTTTTGCCATCCCAAAAGTTCTTTTATTTATCGCGAGAGTAGCTCAGTTGGTAGAGCATAACCTTGCCAAGGTTAGGGTCGCGAGTTCGAGTCTCGTCTCTCGCTCATAGCAGCAAAGAAACCTGATCTAATCAGGTTTTTTTGTATGTAGTTGCCCGGATGGTGGAATCGGTAGACACGCAGGACTTAAAATCCTGTGGCCATTGCGGCTGTGTGGGTTCAAGTCCCACTCCGGGTACTATTTTTAATCCTTGAGAAATCAAGGATTTTTTTTTATGTCTAATTTGAATAATTCAATAAACCAATTAGGAGGGTTGCAATCATTAAGAGGAATTGCGGCTTGGATGGTATGTGTCTACCATTGTGCATTTCTTTTGAATGCTCATTTTCCGAACAATTATGATTACCTTACCTGGGGACAAGAAGGTGTTTCCGTCTTTTTTGTTATCAGTGGTGTTGTTATGCCATGGTCCATGTTTCAAGGGCAATATGGGTATCAGAATGTTTTTCGGTTTCTCGCTAAACGTTGGGTCAGGTTGTATCCGCCTTTCGTTCTTTCCATTTTTCTTTTTGTTGGTGTCATTTGGCTATTGATTGAAGGACAATCGCTCAACGGCGAAATGCTAAAACGCATAGGCAATTCATTGGCCTTCTCAGTCCCCTTCCTTCAAGAAGGAAAATGGGTCATTGATGTGTATTGGACACTTTTTATTGAATTTCAATTTTATATTTATTTGGCAATCATGCTGCCGCTCATGGTATCGAAATACCGCCTAATTCGAAACTTGGCTTTTTACTTTGGATTGGCGATTATGCCGCTTTCTTTATTGTTCAACGGAATTCATGTGAAAGAAACGTTATTTTTCCACCTGCCCATATTTTCATTGGGATTCGCGCTTTTCATGTATTGGAAAACATTATTTACGCGGTTAGAGTTTCTATGTGCTGTTCTGTGCTCAGTTTTGGCCATTTATGTGGGTGTAGAAAAATTGCACGGTTTGGGTTTTCATATTTTAACGGCCTCCGTTTTAGCATTTCTCTTTATTTTCTTGGTGAAGAAAGGGCCAAAATGGTTAGACTTCGTTGGTGAAGTCTCGTATTCGTTTTATCTCTCGCATCTCATGTTCGTGTTTTTGTATTACCATTTGGTTTACTCTCCGGAGATGAATGTATATGTGCTTCTTTTTAGCTTAGTCCTGTTGCAATTGACCGCTATTCTTGGTGCTTGGGGCATGTATTGGCTCATTGAAAAGCCCGCTCTCGACTGGACAAAGAAAATTAAATACAATAGATAGAACCTTTACGCGGAAGTATTGTTCATGAGTGTATGAAAGTATACACACTCAAAAAATCAACGTTGTTAAAAGCTCCACCGGAGGTAGTCTGGGATTATTTTTCCACTCCGTTGAACTTAAATGATATCACGCCTCCAGATATGAGTTTTGAAATCTTAACCGATTTAAGAGGTTTGAAAATGTATGCTGGAATGGTAATACATTACAAAGTTCGACCTTTTTTGAATCTTCCATTGAAGTGGACAACCGAGATCACTCATTGTACTGAAGGAAAGTATTTTGTAGATGAGCAGCGATTTGGTCCTTATGCGTTTTGGCATCATCAACACATTTTTGAAACAACTTCAGAAGGTGTTCTCATGACAGACATTGTCTCTTATGCTGTTGGCTATGGTGTTCTTGGTCGAATAATGAATGCGGTTTATATCAAAAAGAAGCTAGAGGGCATTTTTGACTTCAGAGAGCTGCATGTTCAAAGAAAATTTAACGCTGGATAAAAAGTTTCTCTGAGTGTTGACCCAATTCATCTTCCCAACGAACAACATAAATTCCTGTCGCTAGAGAATTGAATTCATAGGTTGTCTGTTTATTCTTCCAAAGTTGAATAGTCTTACCAAGTGAATTTACAAGTTGAACGTTTTGCACTTCTTCAGCAAGTTCAATCTGAAAATAACTTGATGCTGGGTTCGGGTATAACAAATGACTCGATTCTTCAATAGTATCAATGCTATTCCGGTAGGTATTATCAGTAAACCCAGTAAATGGAGAAATGCACATTTCGTATGCTGCCCCTAAAGTGCCGGTTCCGTAACTAAACTGCGGAGCACATGAAACTTCGTAATGTGTATCGTATTCTAATTGAGCCACATTTCCAAGATTAACATATTGGTTTGAGCGTGTAGTAGTATAAACAATGGGTTGACCAACACTATTTCCTTGATCATCTAACTTTTGAAACTCCCAACGGTAACCAATGTTAGTGAGCACAAAGTTATTGGCGGCAATCCATGAAACTCTGGGTTTGTTTTGAACATTGCAGCGATCTGAATACCTTAACACTGTTTCTGCTTGTGCGTTAATGTGTATGCTGCATGAATTAGCGCTAGACATTACAACAATTTCATTTTGGCCATTACTTGTTGGCAATGAATAAACGTTTTGCACATCAATGGTGTAGTTGCAATCATAAGGCAAGTTTGGAAACACATTGGCCAAAACCAGGTATGGAGAACTTTGATTTTTAATGTAGGTGTTTCCGTTTGCTATTCCACTGGTGCCATCAATCGTAAACCGATACGTGCACCCGCTCGTAATTGAAGCTGAGAAATAGTTTCCCATATTTAGATTGAAACTTGGATTGTTGCCACAACTTCCATTTTTTAGATGTCGTGCGCACAAGGTGTAATCTGTGTTTGATGCATTTGAATTCTCAAGTATTCGAATGTAATAGGTTTGGCCTACCTGAAGTTGATTGGTATTAATATATAGATTTCCACCTATACCGTTCACTTCTGATTCAATAATATTCCCCTGTGCGTCGAGAAGGGCAAGTGATAAATTTGAAATGCTGTTATTGAGGTTTGCATTCAACTTTAAGTTAATGCCATGGGTAACCGCATTAAACTTATAATATGCATCGGCTCGAAGTGTTCCTCCAAGCAGGGATAAGTATCTGTTCTCTAAAGTACCGCTTATGTTATTGCAAACAGGGTAAAATGTACCCGCAATGAACTGAGCATTCTCTAAATCTTCTCCGAAGCTTGGGCAGTTCAAAGTGAAATTCGTTAGTCCTGCATTCAAGCTAGTGGCGTCTAGCAAAATAAAATAGCTTTGTCCTGAATTCAGATGAAAGTAATGTTTATTGCCTTGAGAAATGGCGCATGTTGCGTTACTAAAATTACAATCGGATCCAATTTCTTGTATGTAAATTTTGAAATTGTCATTATCACTCTCAATTTCATAAGTGCCGGAAATGGAGGCGGTAAACGAATAGATGAATTCTCTCCCGGGTGTTGAAGTACAGGCCGTGCTCGTGAAAGATCCTGCACCTTCAAAAAAAATAGATTCCAAAACACCGCATGTTAATTCTGAAGAGGTAAAACAATCAGGTGTATTCCATGATGTGGTGAAAATGACTGGGTTTGACCAAGGGCTATCACCGTTTCCGCAACTGTTGCGTACATAAGCATAATAGGTTGTAAACTCTTGTAAATTACTCAATGTAATAAAAGGGAAAACAACACCATAAATACTTGCTGCATTTGAAGGAATTTCAATTGGCGAAGTGGTATAAAAAACATCAACGGTTGTGCCTGTTTGGTAATTGGTCCAGTTAAGTTGAGCAGAATTGGCGCTGATGTTTGAAACATTTAAGTTGTTGGGTTGAGTGCATGTTGCATTGGTTAAACAAAAATCAAAATTCCCTGATTCACCAGGTAAACTGAAGAGCTGTAAGTAATAATTTTCTCCTGCTGTTATCCATTCGAAATAATCTCCGCCAATACTTGATATATTTTCATCCACAACGAGAGGTCCGAAAAGATTTTCGCACGAATTGCCTGTATACAAAGCATATCCAATTTGTGCATTGTCTTGAGCGCTCATTTGAATTTCAAGCAGGGTAGTAGGATTTTGGAATGTATACCAAAGGTCGTGAATGGTGTAAAAACCAGAAATGCCATTAGGGTTAGTAAGAGGCTGGTTTGCGCAAAACGTGCTCGCAGTTTGTGGATTTATGCATTCCGTATTGGTTAGAGTCCCCAAATGAATTGCGCCTTCACACGCGTCATTGAGTGGAGCAATGCACGAAGAAGAACAAGATGCAGTGAGTTGAAAATCTGAAGTTTCGATGGCAAAGCCATGAATAAAAATGTGATATGTTATTCCGGTATTGGCCTGGAAGGAAACTCTGGAGCTGTTTGGGTCATTGCATGTTGGATCATCATCATTTGCCGCAATACAAGAATCGCCTATATAAACTGAAATTTGTGTGTCGAAATTGGTGTAATTTGAGCAAGTGGTCAAAGTTGTTAAGTTGTCGTTACCTTCAAACACATACCACACTCCATTGTTATTTGGAGAAGTGAGAAACGGATTGGAAACTAAATCGAGTGTTGCTCCATTCAGAGTGCCTGTCACCGTGCTTTCACAACCTAAGAAAGCGGCATTTTCAAACAAGTCATTTCCCGGAGGAGTATCAACGCAGTCCAAGTGAAACGAACCAAAAAAATTATCGCTACTGCTTGAAACATCTATGCAAATGATATAAGTAGTTCCTTGGTTTAGAAGGAGATTGTTGGTGCTCATGCCTCCTGTAATGGGCCCCGATGTGGCACAGATCCAATCGGCAGTATTACAACCAGAACTTGCACTTTTATAACGAATATCAACAGGGTTTAATTCTCCATTATCTAACAATTGTCCTGTATACTCACCTGTTGCTGTAGGGGTGAAACTGAGGAAGTATTCATTTCCTGAATTCGCGAAACCACAGTAGTTGTTGTTGTCAGATCCTATTCCAGCATTGATTAAGATTGCATTAGGACTGCCACAAAAAGTTTCAACGGCTGACTCGCAGCTATTTTGAGCCAAAGTTTGAATTGGGAGAAGCAGTGAGCCTAGAAGAATTAAACCAAGTAAACGTAGTTGCATAATGTACCTATTTCGCTAATCTAAAGTAACGAAGATTGTGCAATCAAGGTTACTTGTATGCAATAACTTTTGCAACTTCAGTGCGTTGAAAACAAAAACGATTAACGTGTAAGTTTTTTGTACTTAATTCGGGTTGGTCCGGAGTCGCCGAGGCGTTTTCTTTTATTCTCTTCGTATTCTGAATACGTGCCTTCGAAATAAACAACTTGTGAATCTCCTTCGAATGCAAGTATGTGGGTGCAAATACGATCTAAAAACCATCTGTCGTGACTAATAACCACCGCACATCCGGCAAAACTCTCAATCCCCTCTTCCAATGCGCGAAGGGTGTTCACGTCAATGTCATTGGTTGGCTCATCAAGTAAAAGCACATTGGCCTCCGTCTTCAGTGTCATGGCCAAATGAAGTCTATTTCTTTCGCCACCTGACAGTACTCCGCATTTTTTCTGTTGATCACCTCCGGCAAAGTTGAACTTGCTGCAATACGCACGCGAGTTAATGGTTTGTCCTCCAATTTCAATGACTTCGTTTCCTCCACTAACCACCTCCCAAACTGATTTATTTAAATCTATTTCATGATGTCGCTGATCTACATAACCAATTTGAACTGTTTCTCCAACTTTGAAAGTTCCAGAATCAGGCGCCTCTTCCCCCATGATCATTCGGAAAAGAGTGGTTTTTCCTGCTCCGTTCGGACCAATTACACCAACAATGCCAGCAGGAGGAAGTTTAAAGCTTAAATTTTCAATGAGTAAACGATCTCCGAACGATTTAGAAATTTGATCAGCTACTATAACCTCATTCCCTAATCGTGGTCCATTTGGAATTGGAATTTCCAATTTAGCTTCCTTCTCACGTTCACCTTCAGCCATCATTTTATCATAGTTCTGCAAACGAGCTTTATTCTTGGCGTGCCTTCCTTTCGGATTCATTCTAACCCATTCTAACTCGCGCTCCAAGATTTTGCGGCGCTTGCTCTCTTGTTTTTCCTCAGCGGCAAGGCGTTTCGATTTTTGATCTAACCAACCGCTGTAATTTCCTTCCCACGGAATACCCTCACCACGATCCAACTCAAGAATCCATCCCGCCACATTATCAAGGAAATAGCGGTCGTGGGTTACGGCCAATACAGTACCCGGATATTGCTGAAGATGTTGTTCTAACCAATAAACGCTTTCAGCATCTAAGTGGTTGGTAGGCTCATCTAACAACAAAACGTCTGGTTGTTGCAATAACAAACGACACAAAGCAACTCTTCTTCGTTCACCACCAGAAAGATTTTGAATTACAGCATCCTCTTCAGGGCAGCGCAGCGCATCCATAGCTATAGCCAGCTTTGTGTCTAAATCCCATCCTCCGAGTGCTTCAATCTGATCCTGAACTGCGGCTTGTCTGTCCATCAAAGCTTGCATCTTATCTGGATCATTTAAAATTTCTTCATCACAGAATTTCGCATTGATTTCTTCGTACTCTTTCAGCGCATCTGTAATGGGTTTCACACCTTCCTCTACAATTTCGCGAACCGTTTTCGTATCATCCAATTCAGGTTCCTGAGGCAAATAGCCAACGCTATATCCAGAAGACCAAACAACGTCTCCTTGGAAGTTTTGATCTAAACCGGCAATGATTTTCATAACGGTAGATTTACCCGCACCGTTTAATCCAATGATTCCAATCTTCGCTCCGTAAAAGAAAGAGAGGTATATATCTTTAATAATATGTTTTCCTTGGGGAGTGTATTTGTTGACTCCCACCATTGAGAAAATAATTTTTTTGTCGCTCATAAGTTGTAATGAGCGGCAAAGATAGTAGCTTAATTTTTAGATAATGCGATGTTCAAAATTTTCGCAGTTGCACCTGCATTTTTCATTACATAATGAGCACCACCTGAAGACGATATCTTTTGTTCCATGCAATGCATGCATGTGTTGAATTCATCTTCATTCGAGAAGGTGAATGCGGCAGCACATTTCAATAATTCTACTGCTTCTTGAAAGTTCATGTGTTTTGGTCCGAAGCACAAAGGTGTGTCGTACACCGCGGCTTCCAATGTGTTGTGAATTCCTTTGTTGAATCCACCTCCAATGACTACCATGTCGGCAAAAGCATACAGCCGAGATAATAATCCAACGGTATCAATGACAAGTATTCTTGATTTGTTTTCGTCCGCGAATGAACTCCATAGTTGAATTTCAAATTCGCAAAATGCATTTTGAATTTCGGTTATTCGATCGGGGGTAACCTCATGGGGAACCACAATAACTTTCCAGGCTGGGTTTGCCTTCAGCCAAGAATTCGATAATTGTTCTTCGGTTATATAGCTAGACCCGAGAACTAAAATTTTTGAAGATCTTTTCCAGTGGTCAATTCGCGTTTGAATGCTCGATAGATCTGCTTTTGAAATTTCCAAGACACGATCAAATCGGGTGTCTCCGGTTACTACAACATTTTCAAATCCCAATGCACGAAGTGCTTGTTCAGATATCTCATCTTGAACGTAAAACTGCTTCACACTTTGTAACACGGTCTTCCAGAAGAATGAAAACGTGCCGAAGAAGCGTTGCTCCGTTCGGAAACGAGCTGAAAATAAATGAAGAGGCACACTTCTTTTTTTTAGTTCGAAAAATACATTGGGCCACACTTCGTATTTCACAAAAAATGCTACAGAGGGATTCAAGTTTCGGATGAATTGGCGTGTTTGAAAATAGCGATCAAAAGGCAAGTAGCCAATCCAATTGACAGATGCATAATTTTTTTTCTGGTCGAAGCCACTATCCGAGAAAAAAGTAAGAGCAAGGAAGTGAGTTGGATATTGCTTCCTGTAGGATTCAATAACCGGTCGTGCTTGTTCAAATTCTCCAAGTGAAGCGCAGTGAAACCAAACAACAGGTTCAGCTAGATTTTCATTGCGAATGGCATCCTTAAAAGTTTTTTTTTGCTGTAACCTAGCAAAGAAAACTTTTCTAAATCTTTCTTTTATGAGAAGGAAAGGAAGTGCAAGCCACCACAGCAATTCAACACATATGGAATACAGAAGCTGCATTAGTAAATGTAGAAGTCATTTGGTGCACGTTCATAAAGATTCAAGATCCATCCTCCTCGAATTCCAATGAGCCAATCGCGGCGCATACCGGAATTATAAGTTTGGGTGTCGAAATTAAAATCTCTTCTGCATGCGGTGTATCCTTGAATGGCATATGCTCCGATGTAAAAATTAACCAATCTGTTGTTACTCATGTTGTAGTATCCAACAAACTCAGACAAGGCAAAACCATTGGTTAAACGATCATACCCTTTGACATAATCACCTTCCAATTGCGTAATTTTTGATTCCTGATGTTCAAGCCGAATTTTATGTTGAAGAAAGCCAATACCTCCTTTGATTAGTAATCCACTGTTCGGATTGGGTCCAACAAAATTGAAAACACGCCCTCCCTCAAGTGCAGTGTGAAAACCTCGCTCCTGTATGAAAACACTTGCAACCTCTCCATTGTCAGCCAAAATGAGATTATCATTCGTAATTAAATTATTCATGAGCCCAGGCTCGGAGACTTGATTGCCATAGAGGTAGCTAAATTGGGCGCCATAATACCAATTGTTTTTTGCTTTTATATGAAATCCTAAGTCCAAATGTCCGTTGTTTCCGAACCTTTTGGCCATATCAAAAAGGGGAGTGGAATATCCAAATCCAACAGAAACATGCGGGTTAAAAAGTGAACTGTCTCGAACCTGCCATTGGGCATGCGTGCACATGCAAAACAGCAGAAATAGAAGTGAAGCTAATTTGGTTTTGAATGGCATGTTTGAAGTAAAATTTATTCAAAAATAGGGGTAATTTGATCTCCTTCGGAAATGCGTCCAAGTGAAGAAGGGTAGTAGAGCGATCCAAAATAAATCTTGTTATTCTCTAGTCTTATTTTTCCCAATTCTCGAAGTCTATTTTTATGAACTGATCCATCTTCGGGATTTACGTTTACCATGGAGCACCTCCCGCAACGCTTACCAAAATGCAATTCAGCGGAGCTTATTCGAAAGCCAGATACGTTATCCTCAATAAAGGGTTCAGCAGTTTCAATGACCAAGTTGGGTCTGAAATGCATAAAATTATAATCATCACTTAGCTTGTCTTGGATGTGTTTTAAACTCGCGGTTCCCGAGACTAAAAGTGGAAGGCTGTCTGCAAGACTGCTTTTAACTAGCGAGCTATTCGGTAATTTGTTTTTTCTCTCTCCCGTTTGTTTGATGAGTATCACATTTTCATTGAGTGCGTCACTGAAAAAATCTGAAAAAATCTTACCAACATCAACTCCCAAGATATCATCATCCCATACCTTTCCACGAATCAATGTACCGTGAAAATCAGTTGTTAAATTCAAATTTATTTCTTGGTTATTGAATCGAATAAACGCTGTTTCATTTTGAATTTCAATTTGAATCTGGGAAAGCAAGGGATGTGTTCGTTGAGTTATTTTATTCCCTGAAGCATCCATGAGCATAAAGGAACGGTCGAAAGTACAGCCAGTCCATTGCAATTCGGTTGATTGTACGCGGCATCCCGGTAGAGATTTTATTGGATATACCCAGATTTGATCCAAGACCATGTAGCGAAGGTAAAACGATATGCAGTACTTTTGCGCCCATGCAATTGAAGAATGATTTGTTGATACGCGCGGCTAGAGGCGAACAAGTGGAACGAACTCCGGTTTGGGTGATGCGTCAAGCTGGTCGTGTCCTCCCAGAATACAGAGCAACACGAGCTAGAGCAGGATCTTTTATTCATTTAGTTCGAACTCCAGAATTGGCTTGTGAGGTAACTCTTCAACCTGTGGATATTCTTGGTGTAGATGCTGCTATTATTTTCTCGGACATTTTAGTAATTCCAGAAGCATTGGGTTTGCCCTATGAAATGGATGAAGGAAAAGGTCCCAGATTCCCTGAGGTGATTCGGACAGAACACGATGTTTCTCGATTGTCAACCAGTGAAATTCCATTGAAATTGGATTATGTGTCTAGGGCCATTCAATTAACAAAAGCTGAATTGAATAGTCGGGTGCCTTTAATCGGTTTCGCGGGAGCACCATTTACCATATTTTGTTATATGGTGGAAGGACAAGGGAGTAAAGAGTTTTCAAAGGCAAGGCGCATGCTGAGGGAAAATCCATTTTTGGCCCATTCATTGCTTTCGAAAATTTCAGAAGCAACCATTGAGTATTTAAAAATGCAAATAACAGCAGGAGCCAACCTCATACAACTGTTCGATTCATGGGCTGGAGTCTTAGGTCCAGACCTATACAAAGAGTTTGCTTTGCCTTATATTAAACAAATTTTCAAGTCCATTCCTGAAGTGCCTCGAACCATTTTCGCCAAAGGAGCTTGGTATGCTTCCGAATGGTTTGCGGAATCAGAATTGGAAACCATAGGATACGATTGGACTGTGACTCCGAAACAAGCCAGAGCTTGGTCAGGTCTAAAAACTGTTCAAGGAAATTTAGATCCATCTGCACTTTATGGGTCTTTTGGGGAGATAGAGAAATCAACCAAGGAAATGCTTCAAAACTTTGGTACTCAAAAACATATTGCTAACTTAGGCCACGGAGTTTATCCAGATATACATCCAGATAATCTGAAATGTTTTATAGATACAATTAAAAACAACCAAACAAATCAAATATGAAAGTAAAATCAATTTTTGTTGCGTTTTGCGCGCTGCTTCAAGTGGTGGTCTTCGCACAGAAAAATCAATCATCAGGATCAAAGGACTTCATCACCAATGGTGGTTTTGAAGAGTTTGAGCCGAAATCAATTAAAGCTGCAGGGGGTGTTGAATTCGCATCACCTTGGTTCACGCCAAGGGCAACTTTTGCGGATTTATATTTCGATGGAGCAAAAAATGTTAAATTGAAGCCAACGAGCAATGATTATGGCACACAAAAACCAGCTGGAGGTTCAGCTATGGCAGGTTTTATTGCCTTTACCAAAGATGCCAAAAAGAAATACCGTACTTATTTGGAAATTAAGCTGAATAAAAAGCTTGAAGCTGGAAAAAAATATTGCATCAAATACAGCATCAGTCTAGCAGATATGTCGAAAGAGGCGGTAAACAATGTTGGAATATTTGTGAGTGAAAAGAAAGTTCAAAAGTCTGATGATGGATCACTCGATTTCACACCGCAGATTACTGCTCATGAAAACGCCATTGTAAAGAATATGGACGGTTGGGAGCATCTGTGTGGTATGTATACAGCAAAGGGTGGTGAAGAATACATTGTTGTAGGTTGTTTTGGGGCTGAGGATGCTATGGTGCGAGAAAAAGTAAAGAAGCCAGCAGGTGTAACAGGAACTCCGTTTAACGGCGCTTATTATTACATTGATAATATTGATATTGTTGAGGTAGAAGCTAAGAGTCAATGCAATTGTGTGAAGAAAATGGAACAGGAAAGTGATGTAATTTACTCATCGTCATCAGCTCGACCTCCAATGGCTAAACCAGAGGAAATCATCAATATGTCTGCGGTTTATTTTGCACAATTGAATGCCGAGATTCCTGGTCAGTTCTCTGAATTGATGGGTGAAATGATCGCGATTTTGAAATCAAATCCGACACTTCGTATAGAGTTAACTGGACACGTTGATATGGATGAAGTGGAAGAAGCTAAACTTGATCCAGAGTTTGAAAACATGGCCATGAAGCGTGCAGAGTCTGTTAAGGCGGCATTAGTTGCGGCCGGAATAAATGGTGCTCGTATTTCAGTTGTTTCAAAAGATGCAACAGAGCCTGCTAGCACGTTTGATTCGCCATCTGGACACGCTCAAAACAGAAGAGTAATATTCAAGGTGAAATAGTTGAAAAGTATTTAAAGCGGAGCTGGGGAACAATAATTTGTTCCCCAGTTTTGTTTTAAAGAAAATGAATCGAAAATTATTTTTAATATTCTTCCTACTTTCAACCTTTGCCGGAGCGCAGGGATTGATTGTGAATGGTAATTTTGAAGATTTTCGGTCGTGTCCAATTGACTTCAATCAAAGCAATTTGCTCTCAATTCCAAATTGGATGCAGGTTGGAATAAGTACACCAGATTACTTCAACGCATGCAGCAGACAGGTTGGAGTTCCAAAAAACGTATTCGGTAACGAACCGGCACATAGCGGAGTAGGTTATGCAGGATTAATCTTATTTTCCGTGAAGGATAAGGAGTACCGAGAGTATTTGTACACAAAATTGACAAGTAAATTAAAAAAAGGAGACATTGTTTGCGTTGAAGCTTTTGTTTCTTGCGCTGAACATGCCCAGTGTATTGCCGATCAGTTTGGTTTTCATTTTTCCGATCAACCTTTCTCAAATTTTGATGGAGCAGCTTTGGACATAACACCGTCAATTAATAGTCCCAGATTGTTCTTTTATGATAACCCCAACGGTTGGCTCAAAGTTGGAAATGTATATACTGCTCAGGGTGGTGAAGAGTATCTAACCATAGGAAATTTCAGTTCAGACAAAAATACTCGTGTGCTTCGAAGAACAGCGCAATATGTCGGATTCAGTGAATGGGCTTATGTTTACATTGACGACGTATCTGCAAGGCTAGTGAAGAGAAAAGAGGAGTGCTCGTGTGAAAATGATTTGCTAGCCGAATTGGTTACTGATCCACCCAATCAACTGAAAGAAATAGAGGATCAACAATTTGATAATTTGTACTTTGATTTTGATAGAAGTGAATTAACAGATGAGTCCATTACAAAGCTTCAGACGGTTTATACATTCATGCGCAAGAATGAGCATGTGCGTTTAATTATTTCTGGACATACAGACGCAATTGGTAGTGACGCATACAATATGGAACTTTCAAAGTCACGTGCTAATTCAGCTATTCAGTTTTTAGAGAATAAAGGAATTGATAGGCAGCGAATGGAAATTGAATATTTCGGCGCCACAAACCCCGCTACTTCGAATGAATCTGATAATGGCCGTGCTAAAAACAGAAGAGTGGAATTCAGGTTGGTGAAAATGAAATATACCAAGTACAATTAAAGTGCTGAATTAATGCTGTTCCAAAGCATGTCTTTCAGAGTATCTATATTTTTCTGAGCAGCTGCCGAAATAAAAACAGTAGGAATATCTTTTGGACATTCTTTTTTCATTTCTGCAATGAGTTCATCATCTAACATGTCAGACTTTGTAATAGCTAGTATTCTTGGTTTGTCTAACAGCTCAGCGTTATATTTTTTCAATTCATTGATGAGAATGTTATATTGATTCATAATGTTGTCTGCATCACAAGGAATCATAAATAACAAAGTTGAGTTGCGTTCAATATGTCTCAAGAAACGGTGGCCCAATCCTCTTCCTTCTGAGGCTCCCTCAATTATACCGGGTATATCGGCCATAACAAAGCTTCGATCATCACGATAACGCACCATACCTAGATTGGGGACTAGGGTAGTGAATGCATAATCTGCAATCTCCGGTTTTGCAGCTGATACTACAGAAAGTAAAGTTGATTTTCCCGCATTTGGAAACCCAACAAGCCCCACGTCAGCAAGAACCTTCAATTCCAAGATTTTCCATTCATCTAATCCGGGTTCTCCGGGTTGAGCGTAATCTGGGGCTTGGTTCGTGGAAGTCTTGAAATTGTGATTTCCTAGCCCGCCGCGACCACCTTTGACTAAAATAAACTCTTGACCATCTTCTGTTATTTCGCAGTGAATTTCACCGGTCTCGGCATCACGGGCAATGGTTCCCAATGGAACATCTAAATATTCATCTTTTCCTTGTCTTCCAGATTTGTGCGAACTACTTCCTCCTTCGCCAGGTTCGGCAATAACATGTTTGCGGTACTTTAAATGAAGAAGTGTCCAAATATTTCTATTTCCTCGAATAATAACGTGGCCACCTCTTCCGCCATTTCCTCCATCAGGCCCCCCTCTTGGAACGAATTTTTCTCTGTGCATGTGCCTAGAGCCAGCACCTCCCGCCCCTGATCGACAACAGATTTTTACATAGTCAACAAAATTGCTACCGCTCATAAATGTGCGTCTATTGAGGCGTACAATCGATTCGAAATCTCATCTATTTCACCAATTCCTTCAATGGAAATAAACTTTCCTTGCGCTTTGTAAAAGTCAGCTACAGGTGCAGTTTCTCTGTTATACACCGCAATGCGATTTCGTACAATTTCAATATCGCCATCGTCTGCGCGTCCAGATGTAGCGGCACGACCCAATAATCTTTTTTCTAACTCGGCTTCAGCAACTTCCAACGCCAACATGCACGTGATGCCTTGAGATTTCTCCGCCAGCATGGTGTCCAATGCTTCAGCTTGGGGTGAAGTTCTGGGAAAACCATCGAAAATGAATCCCTTGGCTTCGGGATATTGCTCCAACTCTGACTTCAACATATCAATAGTTACACTGTCTGGAACCAAATTGCCTTTGTCCATATAGCTTTTCGCTAATTGACCCAAAGCAGTCTCGTTTTTCATGTTTTTTCTAAAAATATCGCCAGTGCTCAGATGCACGAGTTCATATTTCGCAACAAGTCGTTCACTCTGTGTTCCTTTTCCGGCCCCCGGAGGTCCAAACAAAACAAGGTTAATCATAGGGTTGGTTTTGAGTGCACAAATGTACAACACTGCATCGGTTTTCGCACTTCTGAATTATCTTCGCCAAAACTTTTTGAATTATGAATTACGACGTTATTGTTCTTGGAAGCGGTCCTGGTGGTTATGTAACTGCAATTCGCGCTAGCCAATTGGGATTGAAAACAGCAGTTATTGAACGTGAATCACTAGGTGGTATTTGCTTGAACTGGGGTTGTATTCCAACCAAGGCGCTTTTGAAAAGTGCGTCAGTATTCGAATACATCAATCACGCAAAAGAATACGGAATTGAAGTTACAGGCGCGAAACATGATTTTTCGGCAGTGGTTAAGCGCAGTAGAGGAGTTGCTGAAGGAATGAGTAAAGGTGTTCAATTTCTCATGAAGAAGAATAAGATTGATGTAATTATGGGTTCTGGAAAGGTGATGCCTGGAAAAAAAGTGAGTGTGACTTCTGCCGATGGAACTTCACAAGAAATACAGGCGTCTCACATTATAGTAGCAACGGGAGGTAGGTCAAGAAATCTTCCGAACATGCCTCAAGATGGAAAGAAAATCATTGGATATAGAGAAGCGATGACACTTCCAGAACAGCCCAAATCAATGGTTATTGTGGGGTCTGGTGCTATTGGAGTTGAATTCGCATACTTCTACAACGCCATGGGAACAAAAGTGACAGTTGTTGAATATGCTCAGAATATTGTTCCAGTAGAGGACGAGGACGTGTCAAAAGCACTTGCCAAATCATTCAAAGCTTCTGGAATTGAAATTATGACTTCATCTGAAGTGACTTCTGTAGACACCTCAGGAAAAGGTTGTAAAGTAAAGGTGAAGTCTGGAGAAACTGAGCAGATCTTAGAGGCAGATATTGTTCTAAGCGCTGCGGGTGTTGTGGCCAATATTGAGAACATAGGATTGGAGGAAGTTGGAATTGTTACTGACAAAGGAAAAATTGTGGTAGATAAGCATTATCAAACCAACATCCCAGGTTATTACGCCATTGGAGATTGTGTTCCAGGGCAAGCCTTGGCTCACGTGGCAAGTGCCGAAGGTATAATCTGTGTGGAACAAATTGCAGGTCATCATCCGGCAGCTTTAGATTACAATAATATCCCCGGATGCACGTACTGTTCTCCTGAAATTGCAAGTGTAGGATATACAGAAAAGGCGGCGAAAGCAGCGGGTTACGAATTGAAAATTGGTAAGTTTCCTTTCAGCGCATCTGGAAAAGCAAGTGCAGCTGGTCATAAAGACGGTTTTGTAAAGTTAATTTTCGATGCAAAATATGGAGAATTGTTGGGTGCACATTTGATTGGAGCGAACGTAACTGAGATGATTGCGGAGTGTGTGGCTTTGCGCAAATTGGAAACCACGGGCGAAGAGTTAATAAAAACGGTTCACCCGCATCCAACCATGAGTGAGGCTATCATGGAGGCAGCAGCAGCGGCCTACGGTGAGGTCATTCACTTGTAAACTTAGAACTTGTTAAAAAGTAGAAGGAGAGGTTCGCTTCTCCTTTTTCTTTTCATTACTTTTGAATTCATGGTCAGAATAGCTTTCGCTTTGATTTGCATACTATGTTCGCTGGTAGTCTTTTCACAACCGGGTGGCATAGATTGCAACTCTGCCGTCTCATTGACTTGTGGGCAATCCATAAGCGGAACAACATTAGGTGTGCCCTCCGACGGATTAAATACAGGGAGTTTTGAAGGAACTGACGGACAATTGTGGTACGTATTTACATCTCTTGGTGTTGGAACTGCAGAGATTGGTTTGTGCGACAACAATACAAATTTTGACTCACGTGTTCACGTATATACCGGTTCATGCGCCAATCTGATTTTTTTGGCTGAAGATGATGATGCTTGTGTGAATCCAGTTTTTGCAAGTGATGTTATTTTTCCAGTGGTAACTGGGCAAACTTATTTTGTTCGAGTAGGCGGAAGTTTCAATAATGCTGGAAATTATTCTGGGACTTTTGATTGTGCAGTATCCATTTTGGGTTGCACAGATGCATTGAGCTGCAATTACAACCCGTTAGCGAATACAGATAATGGAAGTTGTGAATATGCCTCATGTTACGGATGTACTTATCCAAACGCGAGCAACTACAATTCAGCCGCTACATTTGATGATGGGTCTTGCCAGTTTAATCTTTTACCTGCTGGGTGTTTGGATCCTCTGGCTTGCAATTATTGTAATGTATGCACTGTGAATTCAAATGCTTGTGATTATGCATGTTTGGGATGTACCTATCCTGCCGCCGCGAATTTCAATCCTGCCGCAACAAAAGACAATGGGTCATGTGTTTATTCTGGCTGCACGAATCCCCAGGGATACAACTACAATCCATTGGCAACCATTGATAACGGAACGTGCGATTTGATCGGAACCTGTTTCGGTGATATGAATCAAGACGGTACGGTTACCATTGAAGATGTGCTGTTGTTCGTGCAAACCTTTGGAACAAATTGCAATTAAATTTTTCCGGTTTCATAAATTGTTTTTGCTTTCTCAACGGCGTAGTCAATTTCATCTTTGGTAGTATATCTTGAAAATGAAAATCGAACTGCTGGTTGTTTGCTTTTCAATGCTTGAATGGCATCTAAAACATGGCTTCCTTTCGTTGCTCCGCTACTACAGGCACTTCCTCCAGATGCGGCAATACCCTCTAAGTCGAGAAGAAAAAGAAACATATCTGAATTATTTGTAGGTGGAAAGGTGCAGCTCAAAACCGTGTATAAGCTATCTTTCTCCTCACTTTTTCCATTAAACGTTATGCTCGGTATGGCTGTTTTGAGGGCTTGAATCATATACTGTTTGAGATTGCCAATATATTCTTTGTGTTCTTCTACTTCGGAAAATGCAAGTTCCACAGCTTTGGCCATACCCATAATTCCAGCGGTATTTTCGGTTCCACCACGCATGCCACGTTCTTGTCCTCCACCGGTAATATCGGCTTGGGCAATTAACCCTTTTCGAATAAAAATAAAACCAACGCCTTTTGGTCCATGAAATTTGTGAGCAGCAGCGTTTATGAAATGAATGGGCAATGTTTTCAAGTCGAAAGCGTAATGTCCCATGGTTTGCACCGTATCACTATGAAAAATGGCGTTGTGCTTTTGACATATTTCCGCCACAGCTTGAATGGGTAAAAGGTTGGCAATTTCATTGTTACCGTGCATCAATGAAACGTAGGTCTTTGTTGGTTTCGCAAGTTCGTTTTCCAACCAATTCAAATCAATTGTTCCAAATGCATCAAGTTTAGCTAGTACCAATTCTACTTTACCCTCATTCGCTAATAACTCAGCCGTTTTTATAATTGCACTGTGCTCGAGCGCAGAAGTAATGATGCGTTTGCATTGTAGGTCGCGAACGGCGATGTGCATAGCTAAATTATCTGCTTCAGTTCCTCCACTGGTAAAATAAATCTCGCCGGGCTCACAGTTCAATGCTTGGGCTATGGTTCTTCTTGCAGACTCTATCTTAGTCTTTACCTTTCTTCCGAAACTATGTGTGGAAGATGGATTGCCGAAACTCTCCTTTAAAAACTGGCACATTACCTCGGTTACCTCAGGAGCAACGGGAGTAGTAGCGGCATTGTCTAGATAAACATTCATGACTGAATATATTTTTTTACTTGTTCTACGAATTGCGCAGCTTTTTCATGCGACGCAGCTTCGGCATATATGCGAATTATTGGCTCGGTATTACTTTTCCTCAAATGAACCCACCCTTCTTCAAAGTCAATTTTGACGCCATCAATTGTATTCACACGTTCAGCAGAAAAAGCCTCAGCAACCTCAACTAAGAGTTTATCTACATCAATTGTTTTATTGAGTTGAACTTTGTCTTTCACCATTTCATAATGAGGTAGGGAGGCTCTTAAGGTTGTCATATTGGTGAAGTTTTTCGCAAGATGACTTAAGAATAAGGCAACGCCCACAAGCGCATCTCGACCGTAATGGGTCTCAGGGTAAATAATACCACCATTTCCCTCACCTCCGATTACTGCATTGCATAATTTCATTTGTTCAACTACATTCACTTCACCAACAGCAGATGCAAAGTAAGGCTGGTTGTATTTTTTTGAAATATCCGCAAGTGCTCGGCTACTTGAAAGATTAGATACTGTGCTTCCTGGGGTAATTGAAAGAATGTAATCTGCAACTGCAACCAACGTGTACTCCTCTCCAAAAAGGCTTCCATCTTCAGAAACAAAAGCAAGTCTATCTACATCTGGATCAACAACAATTCCCAAATCGGCCTTCTCTTCAATTACTCGTTTACAAATTTCTGAGAGGTGCTCTTTTAAGGGCTCGGGGTTATGCGCAAAGTGACCGTCGGCTTTGCAATTCATGGGGATTATTTGATCTATGCCCAACGCATCAAGCAAAGCAGGAATATAAATTCCACCACTTGAATTGATTCCGTCAACCACTACTTTGAAATTTCTCTTTTGAATTGCTTCTTTGTCTACCAATTTTAAATCAAGGATATGTGCAAGATGTTCCCTCAAAAAATTTCGTTCAGTAATTGAACCAAGTTCGTCAATTTTTGCAAAAATGAACGAGTCATTTTCCGCATTTTTTAATACTTCCTGTCCTTCAATAGCGGAGATGAATTCTCCTTTGGCATTTAAAAGCTTCAGTGCATTCCACTCCTTTGGATTATGGCTTGCGGTGAGAATAATTCCTCCGTTTGACTGGGTGTGTTGAACCGCCCACTCAACTGTAGGTGTTGTTGTGAGACCGGCATCTATAATCTCAACGCCCATTCCAACAAGAGTATTCATGACCAATTGTTGAATCATTTCACCGCTAATTCGCGCATCGCGGCCTACAACTAATTTCACTCTCTTTTTAGATGCCGTTTTCTGTATGAAGTTTCCGAAGGCAGCAGAAAATTTTACAACGTCTAATGGTGTTAAGTCTTCACCGGGATTAGGGCCAATAGTACCTCGAAAACCGGAAATGGATTTGATAAGAGTCATTTCAAAAATTTGAGTGTCAAAGATAGAGAAGCTCAAGTAATTATTTTTCTTTGTAACATGAATCATCTCTCACATGCAGTATTGTCTTTTCCGAATAATAACATGATGATCGGACAATTCCTTGGAGACGGAGTGAGAGGAAATGATTTTGAAAATTTCGAGTCAGAGATAAGGGCTGGTATTCTGATGCATAGATGGATTGACTCAAATTTAGATTCGTTTCAATTTATTCAACAGATTCGGGCTGAAATACGCGGCGAGGTTGGGTTATACAGTCCAGTATTTATTGACATATTACTCGACCATTTTCGTGCAAAGCATTTTGACATTCTGGGTATTGGCAAATTGAAAAAATTTCAGGATGAGTGGTTTTCACTTCTAGAGCCATACCAAGACAAAATGTCTAAAAGGCTGTTGGGCTATTATCAAGCAATGCCCAAATACCATTGGTTCGAAACGTATGAATCTTTAGAAGGAACGCAAGAGGTTTTGAAACAAATGGCCATGAGACTTCCTAAAAGTGATGGGCTTCAAGTGGCCTCTAAAAAATTACCTGAATTTGCGTCAAGATTTGAGACTGGGTATACGCAGTTTTGGAATGAATTTCAATGTGTTTTTTTAAGATTCAAGACGAACGCATAAAAGACATGCTTAAATAAGTTATATTTGTCTGATTCGAAAAATCTCATTACAAAGAAGTTATGCAAAAATTCTCCCTTTTATTGTTTGTCCTTGTTATGCAAATGGGAACAGCTTTTTGTGCTGAATTTGTTGTTGAAGGTACATATCAAAATAAAAATCTCTATGTAAGTAATCCGGTTGCTGCTGAAGGTTTTGGTTTCTGTGCTTATGAAGTTACAGTGAACGGAATAGTAACAACAGATGAGGTAAATGCGGCCACTTTTGAAATTGATTTCTCTGCGTTGTCATTAACCTTCGGTCAGCCGGTTGTTGTGGTAATCAAACATAAAGACAACTGTGAACCTACCGTGGCGAACCCATCAGTTCTTTTGCCCGTATCAACTTTTGAATGTAAGCAAATAAAAGTGGATGATCAGGGGTTAATCTCTTTCACAACAATTGGCGAGCGTGTAGCAATTAACTTTTTTATTGAGCAATACAAATGGAATAAATGGGTTAAAATAGGAGAGGTGAATGGTTTGGGCATGGCTAAGGATGACATGAATAACTATACATTTAAAACGAAATTGATTGCAGGTGAGAATAAGTTTCGGGTTTCACAGCAGTCATTCGACGGTGCAATTAGAAGCAGCCAGTCTGCACAAATTGTATCAGCTGCGCCTGTTGTTACTTTTGAACGTAACGCGAAGGAAATGATATTTACTTTTTCTGTTCGAACAAGCTACGAGATTGTAGATATGTATGGAGTTGTGAAGATGGCGGCCAACGGAGATAAGGTTAACTATTCAAAATTAACCAAAGGTGATTACTTTTTGAATTTTGACAATTCGTCGGTTCCTTTTTCTATAAAGTAAAATGAAACACATACGTCGTTCGTTTTGGCGTGTTTTGGGTGTTTCAGCATCTGTTTTATTGTTAGTAGCCTCCATGTTTTATTTATTGAAACATGACTCACCTGTGGTTGAGGATAAGGCAACATATGCTGGAATGCCGAACTTGATCTCATTTGATTTAGATGATATAAAAGAACGTGGAAAACTGATTGTACTAACAGAGAATTCCTCTACAACTTATTATACTATTCAAGAACAGAAACTTGGATTTGATTATGAGCTGGCTCAAGCATTTGCAAATTATTTAAAGGTAGAATTGGAAGTGAAGGTGGTAAATGATGTGGACAGTATGTTCGCTATGTTGTACCGCGGAGAGGGTGATTTAATTGGATGTAATTTGACCAAAACAGCTGAAAGGTCTAATTTCTTGGCTTTTTCGCCAACACTTTATACCACAGATCAAGTATTGGTTCAACGTGTTGATACATCAAATAAAAATCTTGTGGAGGGCATTTTAATGAAAGACTCATTAAGTCTTGATCGAATTCCAATCCATGTTCATAGATACTCAGCTTTCTTTCATCAGTTGAATGGAATTAAAAAGAGGAGTGGACAAGCAATTCAAATCGTTGAGGTGAATGGAAAAATTGGATCTGAAGAATTAATTCAACAAGTGTCACTCGGAGCAATTCCCTCTACAGTAACCGATAGAAGTTTGGCGAATATGCTTCAGACAGATTATCCAAATTTGAATATGCAAGTGCCAATCAGCCCAGAAGAAGAGATTGCTTGGGCCTTGAGACCGAATGCATATCAATTGCAATTTAAACTCGAAGAGTTTTTGAATCGCCCAAAAACACAGAAATTGTTGGAGTCACTTCGTGCCAATTATCTTGAGAAATTTGAAGATTCCGCTGACTCGCCTTTCGCAACGCATTTTAAAATGCCTCCTGTTTCGAAGGGGGCAATCTCACCTTATGATTCGTTGTACAAGAAATATTGTGTTATACCCGGTTGGGATTGGCGCTTAATGGCTGCTTTAAGTTATGTGGAGTCAGGATTTAATCCCAATGTAGTATCCTACGCAGGTGCGCGCGGCCTCATGCAACTAATGCCCGCATCGCTAAAAAGGTACGGTTGCGACTCTACGTCCGGTCCCGAGGATAACGTGAGAGCGGGTGCAATGCTCATAAAAAATATAGATGAGATTTTTGCAGGTAAGATTCAGAATAAAGAAACGCGTTTGAAGTTTGTGCTTGCAAGCTATAACGCAGGCCCAGGACATATACTGGATGCAATGTGTATAGCAAAGCAGATTGGAAAATCTGACACGTTGTGGGAAGGGAACGTTGCTGAGGCAATGCTGCTGAAAACACAACGACAATATTACACCATGCCATGTGTGCGAAATGGATATTTAAATGGAGTGGGCCCGGTGAATTTTGCGAATAAGGTCATTGCAATCTTTACACATTACAAAGCAAATGGTAAATAGATTGCGGCTTTTTATTTTCTCGATCATTTTATTCTCGTGCAAAGAGAAAAGTCCACAGTTTGAACTGAGCGGTCATGTTGAAAATGCCTTTCTTGGGAGTTCGCTCAATGGCGTGAAAGCAACCTTATTTAAACAAGAAGTATCCAACGGAGTAGTGAATGCTTTTTATGTTGAAGAGACCACAGGCTATTCAGATGCAAACGGTACTTTTCATTTGTATTGGCCGAATCAGCAAGTACTGTCTTATAAAATAATATTAGAAAAAGAAAATTACTACTCAAGAGAGATTGTCATTAATCCAGATGAATTGCAGTTGAGTACAGTCAATTCTAAATGGTATGAAATGTTTGCTAAATCCTGGTTAAATCTGAATGTAACCAGTTCGGCTCTGACAGGCTCAATTTCTTTTTCATCGCCAGAAACGAATGAAATTTGCGAATGTGAATTGTTGGGAAATATTTCTTTCACAGCAAATGAACCTCTGCATATAGATTGTGCAACTTTCGGAAATGCATACTTGAAATATGTGGTCTTTGATTCATTTGGAAATATTCTGCTTGTAGATAGTCTATTGAATTTACCTTTTGTAAGCAATCCTCTTCAAATTTCTTTTTAGTTTTCGAATTTGGTGTTTCCATGCTGTGTGGCTAACTTGTACTCCAAAATTATTTTACAATGAGGTATTTTACTTTAGTCTTGTTTTCTTTTGTTCTTACAGCTACTAATGCTCAGGTAGACTTACCTGTTGGTTTCACCTCCAGTGAATTGGAACAAATCGCTCGCGGTGATTTCCAAATTTCATCATCGCAAACAAGAGGAATTGCTACTCCACCACCTTTTACAAATCTCAGATCTATGGCTGAGTGGGAGGAGATTCAATGTTTAACCGTAGCTTGGATTTCGTATCCTTCGATTTTAAAACAGATAGTTGCGAATGCAAAGACGCAAACTCTTGTCATTATCCTCAGCGAAAACGTTACCGCTACCGAAAACTATTTGAACGCAACCAACACGGGAGGCCCTGCATTCACTGACATGAACAATGTGGTTATTGTGCCTGCGAATTTTGATAGTGTTTGGATGCGTGATTATGCCGCTAATCCGGTTTATGGTAACGAAGTAGACACCTTGATGTTGGTTGATTGGATCTACAACAGACCCACAAGACCAAATGATGATGCTTCTCCTCAAACCATAGCAGATTATCTCGGATTGAACCTTTACACCATGACTGAAGCTCCAGACGATCTTGTAAATACAGGGGGTAATTGGATGGTGGACGGTTTCGGAACGGCATTCGCAAGTGAACTCATTCTTGATGAGAACCAAGCAGGGAATCCATACGGTGTAACAGCAAAAACAGAGGCCGATATTGATTTAATCATGGAAGAGTATCTGGGAATAAATAGGTACATAAAAATGCCAACGTTACCGTATGATGGAATTCACCACATTGATATGCACATGAAATTACTTGATGAGCAGAGATTGTTAATTGGTGAATATCCGGCAGGCGTTGCAGATGGTCCACAAATCAACGCCAATATGGAATATGTAGTGAGCAATTTCATGAACAAGTGGGGTGAGCCATATGAAGTCATTCGCATTCCAATGCCACCAAGTGCTGGAGGCAATTGGCCAAGTTCAAATCCACCTTCGTCATACAGAACATATACCAACGCTGTCTTCGTGAATGATATGGTTATTTTACCCATATACAGAGAAGAATATGATACCACAGCTCTTCGTATATGGCAAGAGAGTTTACCGGGATACCAGATCATTGGAATTGATTGTGATAACCAGACAGATAATATCATAGCCGCTAGTGGTGCCATTCACTGCATCACGCACAGCGTTGGAGTGAATGATCCGCTATTGATTTCTCATAATCCATTAGATGACACTACCAACACCACAACGCCATACGAAGTGGTGGCATATATGAATCACAGAAGCGGAGTTGTGGCAGGCAGGTTATATTGGAAAACAGACTTACTTGGCTCGTATAACGTTGTTGATATGGTTTCTATAGGCAACAATGAATGGTCGGGTCTCATTCCTGCTCAAGCAGCAGGTACAACTGTTTATTATTACGTGGAAGGTGAAAGTAATTCCGGTAAGATTTTACAGCGTCCAATTGCTGCACCCGCGGCGTATTGGTCGTTTGATGTTTTAGGCACAGATGCGGTGCAGGAAGAAGCATTCACATTCAGTCGAATTTTCCCGAATCCGGCTTCGGCAATTACGTGTGTTGAGTTCGAATCTTTTGCAACACAGCGTGCCACAGCATTTGTTGTGAATGCTCAAGGACAGCGAGTTGAGCAAGTTTTTGAATCTACCATTTCTCCCGGCAAGAATAAGTTTTTCATTCATGCCAACAAATACGCAGCCGGCATGTATTACATTCAACTTGTTGGAGAAAAAGGAGTTTATCATCTACCATTTGTTGTGGAATAATGAGCACAAGAAGAGGGTTTTTATCGCGATTCGCACTACTTGGAGTTGGTGTGGCTGCTGCTCCAATGGTTTTGGGTGAAGTATTGAAGAAGAAAAAAAGTATTGCAAGAAACGTGAAGCCAATTGTCATTTCAACTTGGGATCATGGCATTGCCGCGAATGACGCAGCTATGCAGGCATTAAAGAATGGAGGCGATGCATTGGATATGGCCGAAAAGGGAGTCTATCATACTGAGAGTGATTT
Organism: uncultured Chryseobacterium sp.; assembly: GCA_964430305.1. Classification (GTDB taxonomy): domain Bacteria; phylum Bacteroidota; class Bacteroidia; order Flavobacteriales_D; family Sanyastnellaceae; genus CAIZGX01. The sequence goes on along the minus strand of CAYSEX010000005.1, from coordinate 24,314 downwards.
GAAAAATTTAAGCGTTGGATTGGGAGGACTTCCTGATCGTGATGGAATTACAACACTAGACGCATCAATCATGGATTACAAGCATAGAGCGGGAAGTGTAGCTTGTGTCTCGGGTTATGCACATCCGATCTCTATTGCTCGGGGGGTGTTGGAGCAGACACCTCATGCCATGCTTGTTGGTGAAGGTGCTGAGCAGTTTGCAGCTTCATTGAAGTTTGAAAAATCGAATTACACCAATCCTGAAGCACAGAAGGCATGGAAGGAATGGTTGAAGACTTCAGAATACAAACCCATCATAAACATTGAAAATCACGATACCATTGGACTTCTTGCTCAAGACTCAAAAGGGCAATTATCGGGTGCATGCACTACAAGTGGGTTAGCATTTAAAATGCATGGAAGAGTTGGAGATAGTCCTATCATAGGCGCTGGACTTTACGTAGATAATGAAATAGGTGCTGCAACCTGCACGGGCTTGGGTGAAACGGTGATCCGTTCATGTACCTCCTTTTTAGTTGTTGAACTGATGAGACAGGGGGCTAGTCCACAAGAAGCATGTGAAGAAGCTATAAAGAGACTCTATGCCAATAATGCGTTTATGACCGACGAGTATCAAGTTGGCGTGCTCGCTCTCCGAACCGATGGAGAATATGGTGCATTTGGATTACGAAAAGGCTTTACATACGCCATCTGCGAGAACGGAAAAAACGAATTGAAAGAAGCTAAGAGTTTAATTTAGTTTTAGTGCAGAATTTTGAATACCAATTCTTTCAAAATATCACCACTGTCAAAAGATAATCCTTTCACACCTTTGAGTTGTTCCTCTGCATCTCTCAGATAACCCAGAATGCGTTCAGATTTTGCTGGTGAATAATTTTTTTCAGCTTCTTTAAAATTTCGCATAGCGAAGGAGGTAATACCAAGTTCTTTGTATGCTTCTGATTTGCTTTGACTATTCAGTATGAGGCAGAGCTTGGCAAAAAATGGATACAGTGCAGGTATAATCATAGCAACCGGATTCTGCTTCGGGTTATTTTCGAAGTAATGAATAATGCGGTTTGCTTTCAACACGTCTTTTGTAACCAAGGCATCTTGAAGCTCCCAAACGTTGTAATCTTTTGAAATTCCAATGTGATCTTGAATGATTTGAGAAGTAATTTCATCGCCAGGTTTTAAAATCAGTCGAAGTTTCTCAATTTCATTTACCAGTTTGTGAAGGTCAGACCCCAAATAATCAGCAAGGAGCTGAGCATTTGACCCGCCAATGGTTAATTGTCGTTCTTTTACGAACGTGTTCACCCATTCTGAGAGGGCGTAATCTTTAATTTTCAACGATTCAAAAACCTTAGCTTTGGATTTAAAGGCTTTGTAAGCTTGACCTCTCCCGTCTAGTTTGCCATTTTTATAACAAAATGCAAGAACAGTTGTTGGCGTGGGGTTTTGAATATAATCTACTAGTTTTTTAGTTGCATCTTCCTTTTTCCAATCCTTTAAATCTTGTGCTTCGCGAACAATGACCAACTGCAAATTTCCACCCATTGGAAACCCTTTGCTGGTAGAAAGAATGTGTTCCAGGTTGGTGTCCTTTCCATAAAAAATGTGAAGGCCAAATGCTTTTTCAGCATCATCCAAAAGTTTTTCCTCAAGTGCTCCCGAGATAATATCTATGAAATAGCTTTCTTCGCCATGCAGCAAGTAGATGGGCGAATGATTTTTCATCTCTATGTCTCGTATAATACGCAGGTGTTCCATGAATGCAAATATCGGTTATTCCCATTTTAAATGACGAACAGATCTGCCTTCCTCTTGAATTTCTTTCAATGCCGCAATGCCAATTTTAATATGATTATCTACAAAGTGACTGGAAACTTTTTTGTCGCTTTCGCTTGTTTTTACACCTTGAGGTGTCATAGGTTGGTCACTCACTAGAAGCAAGGCGCCAGTAGGTATTTTATTATGAAATCCAACACTGAAGAGAGTTGCGGTTTCCATGTCAATTGCCATGGCACGAATTTTCTTGAGATATAACTTAAACTCATCATCGTGCTCCCAAACTCTACGGTTTGTTGTGTATACTGTTCCAGTCCAATAATCCAATCCAAAATCTCGAATTGTTGAGGAAACTGCACGCTGCAATGTGAAAGCGGGCAAGGCAGGAACTTCTGGCGGGAAATAATCATTGGCAGTACCCTCTCCACGAATGCCTGCAATGGGTAAAATGTAGTCACCAATTTCATTTCGTTTTTTTAAGCCCCCACATTTGCCGAGAAACAAAACAGCTTTCGGTTGAATAGCACTTAATAAATCCATGATAGTAGCAGCATTGGCACTGCCCATACTGAAGTTGATCATGGTAATGTTGTCTGCAGTTGCCGTAGGCATTGCTTTATTTTCGCCTACAATTTCTACATTGTGCCACTCTGCGAATTTGTTGAGGTATTCATCGAAATTGGTGAGTAAAATATAAGGTGCAAATTTTTCGAGGTGAGTACCTGTATATCTCGGCAACCAATTGGTTACAATCTCTTCTTTTGTTTTCATAATTGAATAAAGTGGTAATTTGCGAAAAAAAGTAATAGGTCGTGCAAGATTTTGAATTTCCTTTCAAACAATTGAAAATAAGAGAAGGTGAGGGAAGGAATGAAGTATGGGATGTCGTTCGAAAGAAATGGGTTTCACTAACTCCCGAAGAATTTGTGCGTCAAAACGCGATACTTTTTTTGTCTGAAAACATGGGGTTCCCGGTTGAAAGAATGTCTGTAGAAAAACAGATTTTAGTCAATGGACGAAAGAGAAGGCCAGATTTGGTGCTCTATGATCGTAATTTCTGTGTTTTGCTTGTTGCCGAATTTAAATCACCCGAAAAGCCAATGAGTCAATTGGTTTTGGATCAGGCAGCGATTTACAATTTAGATTTGAACCCAACTTATATTCTTGTTTCGAACGGTGTGCGAACAGCCATTTGCAGAAAGAATGAGGCTAGCAAATGGGTTTGGTTGTCAGAATTCCCGGAAATAAATGAGTCCAAACAATCGGGTTAATTGGTTGGAATGGTAATGCAGAAAAAGGCCCTCCAATGCCCAAAATTTTCCTTTTCGAAAGGACCATTTTTAAATTGTGATAGCAACTGATACTTCACTCCAAATCCAAAGATGTTGTACATAAAACGAATTGAGGGCCAAAGTTCAATAACCCTTCTACCTTCCAATTTTTTCTCGGTCCAAAAGAATTTTTCATTTTCTGATTTTTGCTTGCCAATGACATTTTGCCCAATGTTGAATTCAATGGTTTGAAGGAAGTCTATGGATAGGTGTTGATTGGCACCACGACGCATTACAGATTGACGTGCACCAAGCGTTATTCCCAATTTATTGGTTCTATAAGACTTGGAGTGCCAAACACGATCGTTAAGAAACGAGCTCCCATTTATTTCGGTTGGCAAAGGGCATGACATATATTCATATGAATTGCCATAAATCACAGCGAAATTATCGGAAAGGTCTTTCTTAGTCTCCGAAACCAAACGAAACAAGGTGTAATTGCTTTCAGCGCTATACGGAGAGGATTTATATTTCGTTGGTACTCCAATGCTGAATTGAATCATACTCCATGTAGCAGACTCACCATTCAGCCCACCCAATTTAAAATTCTCAGTTCGTTTCATAACAGAATCAACATCAATCATAAAACCAACAGGTTGTGCGAGTATGGCACCGGTGAACATAAAAGCTACAAAAAAGAGGGCGTATTTATTCATGGGACATAGGCAGGTTAATGATCTCATTCAAAAAGTGAATACGCAGAGTACAGCTATTACAAGTTGGAATGGCTAAATTCAATAATCCAAAAAAATAGTTCGAACCTATAGGTGCTTCCTCTATACCGAAATAAGAATCATTGCCAAAACGCATCTCATTGTGAATACGATCAAAGCCAAACGATTTCAATTCTCCCTGCTCATTCAGAACTGAAATGAATACATTCGCTTGTTGGTTCATGCTCTTGTCCATACCTAATTGTAAATTCTCAAGTTCTAACTGCACCAACGAATCATCATGGAAACAGAAAGAAATTTCTGAGTGTAGTGAATCAATTTGATATAATTCACAATGGCTAAATTTTGACTTGATAAAAGCGAGACTAGTATCTGGTGTTATTTGGTTAAAAAAATAACTCGCTTGCGGAACTCCAAAGCCATGCGCATAATCGTAATATGGATACAAGTGTCCAGATTTTCGCATCTCGTCCATTACTTTATACGCATCCCAGTCAGGATGCATCTCTTGAATACAAGCCACGAATCCTGCAACAAGCGGCGCAGCGAATGAGGTTCCATTTGCAAATTCAATTTTTTCGTCCGCAACATAAAGTTCGCCAATGGCACATAAATCGGGTTTCATTCTACCGTCTGCGGTTGGGCCAATACTCGAAAATTCAGAATGTAAAAAATTAAAGGGTGATATTGATCCAATGGAAAGGATATCTGTTGCATCTGCCGGCGCACCTATAATTTCCCATGCACCATCAAATTCGTTTCCCGCAGAATTTACAATGACAATTCCGCGCTCAGCTGCATGTGATGCAACTCGAGATATTCTGGCACTTACGCCATCCATTTCACCTCTTGAAAACAATTGAGTTGTGAAACTGAGCGAGGAATTCACGAGCGAAGCACCTTGCTCGTCTGCCCATTCCAAAGCTTGAATCCATTGAATATCATTAAGTGACCGCAGTCCGCCGAATTGAGGTGTTACACGTGCTAATATGAATTTTGCACCAGTTCCTAGGCCGAACGAAACGCTATCCATTTTTCCAGCTACACAAGAAAGAACTCGCGAGCCGTGTGTGGAAAACGCATAAATTGATTTAGATCTTGGATGAATAAAGTCTTTGGTAGCGATAATTCTTTGCTCATTCCGAATATGTTCAAAGGCAGCACCTGAGTTCACTCCTTTAAATCCGGCATCTAGAATGGCAACAATTACATTTCGACCAGAAATATGATGGTCTCGAAAAAGAGACCCTTGCAAATTTTCTACGCTCTGTTCAATTGAAGTTATTTTATCACTGTTTAATGAATCTTCCTGTATTTCAATTTCACATAACTGTGTTTCCTGAGTTGAATACGCTGAGGTGTCAATTTTTGAAACGAAAGGTAAACGTGAGATTTGAATCCAATTTTTTTTACTGCATTTAATAACGGCGGCATTAAGCCACTTGCTATACCCATGCAAACTGTCAGCAAGGTGTTTTATTTCCTTAACGTAGTTGTCAGATACAGGTTGGTCTTCAAAACTGAATTGAATACCAAGTAGAGCTCTACGAAGTAATGCTTCTTTTGTGAAAACATCCTCTGGTTTCCAATTTGAAACTTCTTTATTCTTGAAATATATCCATCCCGAAATTTGACCTTGAATGGTATTGACTGCGCAACAACCTAAAACGAATACGAGTAGTGTAATACCTTTGCGCAAGAATGAACTTTTCATGTTATGGCGAATATAATTGATTTACGAAGCGATACGGTTACAAAACCATCTGTAGCCATGAAAGAACGTATGTTCGCCGCTGAATTGGGTGACGATGTATTTCAAGAAGATCCAACGGTAAATGAACTGCAACAATTGGCCGCTAACATTTTCGGAATGGAGGCAGCATTATTTTGTTCAAGCGGAACACAGACCAATCAAATTGCCATAGGTGTTCATTGTAAGCCAGGCGATGAATTGATATGCAGCAATATGGCACATATCTATGTTTATGAAGGCGGTGGTATTGCGCTTAATAGCGGTGTTTCTGTTAGACTCATTCAAGGAGATAGAGGAAGGTTCACCGTTGAAGATGTATTGAACAACATCAACAATAAGCACGACATTCATTTGCCATTAACCACATTGGTCTGTATCGAAGATACCATGAATAAAGGTGGAGGGGCCATCTGGAATATTGAGGAAATTGCGAAAATTTCAGATGCTTGCAAAAAACATGGGCTTGCTTTTCATTGTGATGGAGCACGGTTGTTCAACGCTCTAATTGAATCGGGTAGATCTCCAAAAGAATATGGCTCTTATTTCGACTCTATTAGTATTTGTTTAAGCAAGGGTTTAGGAGCCCCAGTTGGAAGTTTATTGCTAGGCTCGAAGGAATTTATTGAAAAGGCCCGAAGACGCAGGAAAAGTCTAGGTGGTGGAATGCGACAGGCAGGAATGCTCGCAGCAGCTGGAATTTATGCGTTGGAAGTTGAGAGCCTCAGACTTGCTGAAGATCACCAAAGATCCAAAGAAATAGAGCAGTTATTGCTTGAATTAAACCATGCGCAGGTGACCATGCCCGCAGAGACCAATATATTAATTTGGAAACCGAAGGGCGGTGAATCTTTACCCGTGGTGGAAATACTGAAAGCGAATGGAATTCTGTGTTTTCCGTTCGGAAATGAATGGATTCGTTTTGTATTTCACCGAGATATTACAAACAGCCAGTTTCAAGAATTGAAAAAAAGGTTAGAGGCAATTACCTTCTAACTTCAAACGGAAAGCTCATGGTTTCTTCTTTGTTTAACCGAATAACCATCAGATATATGCCATTGCCCAATTCTGTATCAAAGGTTGTATTGTGTTGCAATGGCAATATGATTTGGGTGTGAACTTCTTTTCCTGTTAAATCGTAAATGCTGGCAATGGCTGTTGTATTCAATGATAATTCTAAATTGAATTTTCCATTTGAAGGGTTGGGGTACAAAGCAACGCTTTGCGAAGCATTCAATTCTGAAATGGAAACACAATCTGTGATATTGAAGTTGTAGTTAAAAGTGCATCCTTGATCATCTGTAATAACCATATTGTACTCTCCAATACCTAAATCAGTGATTGGATTCACATTTGATAGGGGAGTTCCAGATACTGAAGTCCAATTGAATTCATACGGAGGGGTTGCTCCATTCACGTTCACTAGAATTTGACCGTCAGAGACACCACAGTTTGGATTTGTTATAGACGTGCTGATAAGCCAAGGTTCTGGAATGTTTATGGTGTATTCAGAATTGAGTACTGTGCCGCAAGCTGTTGTGGCAGTGAGCGTGTAAATGCCGGGTTCAATGTTTTCAATGTTCAGATCAGAAGAATTGAATCCGTTATTACTTGTCCATGATGCAGTGAAGTTAATTCCAGCACCAACAATGTAGGGATAGATACTTCCATCTGCCACGTCACCTTTTTCCAACGGACATGTAACGCTATTTACCAACGCAAGAATTTCATTCGAGCTTTGATATGTATGAACAGACAATTCAATGTCGCCTACAGAGCCTTCCCAACCATCTAATTGAATCAGGTACAATTGGCCAACTTCTAAGCAAGAGGTAAAAGTTGTGCTTGCATAATTATCTCCAGCAGAACAACCCCCAATCATATCATCATTGGTGGCTATTAATTCGTAAGAGGAAAAATCTGAGCAATCACCTACGCGCCAAACCGCAATTTGTGTATCTGTATTGGTTCCTGGATTACAAGTTGTAACTTCAAAACTTGTTGAGCTAGTTGTTGGAGTAAAAGAAGCCCAAACACTATTTGTAGAATTTCCTTCGCACCAAAAACCAAATGCTTGACAATCTACACCAGCTGGAGCGAGTTCTCCAAATGCGGCAATGGCATTGGTGTTATTAAACGTAAAAGAAGGGCCATCTGCAATGATTTCTTGCGCAGTGCAGGGTTGATCGTAAGTAGGAATATTTGATTGTCCAATTGTGAAGTTCCATGTATTGCCTGAGCCTGATCCAGTGTAAACATGTGTTAGAGCTCCATCCTCAAGTACTTCAATAACAAGTCCACCATCTCCATAAGAGTCTACGAAAATGAGTTCATAGCTTGTTCCTACAGCTAAACAAAAAGGTCCCTCGGTATAGGTAGCGTTATTGTTATAGCCATTTGGGCTATTGCCTGATTCAACAGCGCTGCAACCCACATTGAGATTGGCACCTTCTGCTATAGGTGCCACGTTACATCCCGTTCCCGTTAAATTCAATTGCCAGTAATTTTCATAGGCCCAAGCATCAGTATGCATGACTAGAGTAACCGCAGATTCACCTGCGGCGCATTGAGAAAGTCCATTTTGATAGGCAATAAATGCAAATAGTGAAAATAAAATGAGGTTTTTCATGGTCTCGGTTAAAGTTCAAAGATAAAGATTACCGACCTTTGCCAAATGAATAAAAATATTATCCCCGGAGCAATCCAAGATTTATTAGTTAGAGTAGATGAGCAAGGAATGGTATCATTGGTGTCGGGCAGAGAAACAATTGGGTTGCATCCGAAAGAATGGAAGGGAAAGGAAGATGGTCAAGAAATTAAAGTTTTTGTATACTACAATGAAGACAGAGAATTAGAAGGTTCAACAAGATTACCATCAATTCAGGTGGGGGAAATTGGTCAGTTTGAAGTGATAACGGCAAATCAGTTGGGTGCATTCATTGATATTGGCACCAAACGCGATATTCTAATTCCAAAACGCGAACAGCGCACCGAGCTCATGAAAGGAAGACGTGTTTTGGTTATGCTTGGGGTAGATGAAGAGAACCAACGCTTGTTCGGAACCACTCGTTTTTTCAATCATTTAGATAAAAATCCTAATTTGGAGCGAGGCGCCTTAGTTAGTTGTTTGGTGGTTGAAAAATTCGAAGCAGGTCGAAAAGTTGTTGTTGAAGGAAAATACAGTGGATTCCTTTTCAACCAAGAAATAATGGCTCGCATTACAGAGGGAGAAACCATTAAATGTTATGTTCGGAAGATTGAAGGGAAAGATGTCGTAGTGAGCATGCAAAAGGAAGGTGCAGCCCTCATTGATGACGCAACAGAGAGGCTTTTGGAGTATGTTAAAAATAATGGTGGGTACGTGCGTTTGAATGACGATAGCGATCCAGAAGAAATTAAGATTAGACTTCGCATGTCTAAGAAAACATTTAAAAAAGCTGCTGGTGTTTTATACAAGCAAGGTTTGGTCGATTTAACCAAGTTTGGAATTAAGCTATTGAAAGAAGGTCAGGAGCAGAAGCCACGTGATTTATCGAATTGGAATAAAGAAGAGTCAGGGTCATCTCATGAGAATAAGCCGCGCACATCGAAACTTCCACAAAGAAACACAAGAGACAGTGAATTCATGTGGAAAGAACACGGTGGATCAGATCAATTTAGAGAGAAGAAAGTGGAAAGTTCCAATTCACGAGATGAGAAAGACAGGCCGAAATACACCGCAAGGAAAAGAGCAGATAATCCGCAGGAACAAAATAGGTCGTTTCAAAAGGGTGAAGCTAAAGGTAGACCTCAGCGAAGATCTAAAGATTCTTCTTCCAGTACTTCCAGGTCTTCACGTCCTTCGGGGAAGAGCCGGGGCCCGCGTCGATAGTTGTTTGAAGTTGATCACTCGCTAGAAGCGTGTAAATGATTCTTTTGGGAAAATCATGTTCAGGATTCTCGAACACCCATTCGGTTTCAGTTTGCTTCGTACACGTAAATGTGGTTGATTGCTCAGCATCTAATGGTGTGGCAAGATATAACCAGTTCATTCCATCATTTAAAATAATCATATGCTCACCAGGCATTTCATTCGTGCCGTAGTCTTCGAAATTAACATTGTAAAAACTAATTCCCTCTATCACTGCTTCATCTTCAACAGGAGTCCACAATTCCCTACCTGTGCTTCCCACCCAATTGCCTTCTAAGTTTTTCAGAAAAATTGGAAGTTGTGCTACAATAGTTTGATTTAATGCATTGTCTTGAGCATAAAGACTTACACTAACGAAAAAAGAAAATAGAATTGTGAGTTTTTTCATGTCACTAAATTACTTCTAAAACCAGACCCTTCAAATATTCACCTTCAGAATGAAATAAACTTATAGGGTGATCTGCTCCCTGATGCAGTTGATGCAAAATGCGAACTTCCCTTCCCACAGCAATAGCCGATGCCAATATGGCCGATTTGAATTGGTCCTTATCAATAACCTGAGAGCAAGAAAAGGTGAATAATAGTCCACCCGATTTTATTTGTCTCAAGGCTGCTTCATTGATTTTTCTATAACCTTGTATGGCTTTGTGCCGAGCGCTCAAGTGCTTCGCAAAAGCGGGTGGGTCAAGAACTATAATGTCATAATCCTCATTCAGGTTCTTCAGATAGTGAACAGCATCTGCTTGAATACAGGCATGTTTTTCGGCAGGATAGCCGTTTAATTTTACGTTTTCTTCGGTAAGTTGAAGTGCCCCAGCACTGCTATCTAAGCTGTGAACCAAGGTTGCACCGTTAGCTAGAGCATACATGCTGAAAGCACCACTATAACAAAAGGTGTTCAGTACTTTTTTGTTTTGTGCAAGTTGGCCCAAAAGCGCACGATTATCTCGCTGGTCAATGAAAAAACCTGTCTTTTGTCCCTGAACCCAATCTATTGAAAATTGAATGTTGTTCTCACGAGCAATGTTGGACTCTTGTCCACCTATTAAGTAACCATCTTCAGAGGTAATGGATTTCAATTTCTCTTTGCTTTTATTATACACAGCATGAATGAATTCACCACAAACCTTTATAATAGCCTGTGCAATTTCATTTCTATGCTGATACATACCTGCGCCATGAAATTGAATGACTGCCGTATGATTATAAACATCAATGATTACGCCCGGTAAACCATCGCCCTCAGCATGTATCAATCGAAATAAATCGGTTCCTTCATGTATGATATGAGCATTCAGTCTGCGTTGGTATGCATTTTGAATTTTTTTCTCCCAGATGTTATTGTTGAAGTCTTCTGTGCCGAATGAAAAGATTCGCACAGCAATACTGCCTTCGCTGAAGTGTCCCCATCCCAATCTATTTTCGTTGTGATCTACAATCTCAACAAGTTGTCCCTCGCTCAGCAATTCAGATATACTAGCTACTGCGCCAGAAAATACCCAAGGATGAAAACGTTTAATACTTTGGTCTTTGCCAGCTTTAATTTTTACACATGGAATCATGATGCAAAACTACCGCTATTTTGCCTTTTTGATTCTGCCTTGTTCAAGTTCAATGATTCCATCTTGAATGAGCGCTTGAATTTTTAACTCAACAAATTCTTTGTCATATGGAATGGGAGAAGCAAACCAATGCCCGATCTGTTCACTTTGATCAATGCGGTTGAGAATGGTTTTTTCTGAAGGTGGTTCATTCTTTAATAAACAACTTTGGCATTGTTGACAGGGTGATGATTGATCATTAAAATAGCGAAGTAAAAAATTCTCTTTGCACTCTGCAGTGAGAGCATAACCTTGCATGAAGTCTATTTGCTCCAGCTCTCTTCGCTGCTTTATGCTATATACTTCATCAGGAATAGACAAATACTGCTGTTCAACACGGGGTTGAATATATACAAAGTGACTTTTTTCACTTGGAATGTAATAGTCAATGAACTGTTTCGACTCCAACTCTTTTAATAATTTTCGAGTTTCACCTACACTATACTGACTTGCTTCAGCAATGTCCCACTCCGAAATAGAAGTTAAATTTTCCCAAATTCCACCATACAAGCGGAAAAGTGTTCTGAGAATTTCAGCCTGCATGTGATTTTGCTCGGCAAGAAGTCGTAACTGGTCTCGAGAAGCTAATACTCTGCATTTCGATTGGAAGCTCCCCCTAGGTATAATTTGAATATATCCTGATTGTTCCAATAACAACAAGGCATTTCCAACTTGAGATTCTTTCATTTCGCATCGGATTGCTAGGCCACTTAAATCGAGTTGAAACTGTTCGTTTTCTCCCGTGTGTAGCGCCACTCGATGCATGTTTGCTAGTTGCTGGTATACGTTGTAAATTAAATTTTTGTCAGGATAAGACATCAAGACGTGTTCTTTCATGAGTTGAAAATCCGATGCGTGATACAAGGCTATTACATCACTTTTATGGCCGTCTCGTCCTGCTCGCCCTGCCTCTTGGAAATATGCTTCGGGCCGGGTTGGTAGCTGAAGATGAATTACAAAGCGAACATCTGGTTTGTCTATACCCATACCAAATGCATTCGTGGCAACCATGATTCGTTTGTCATTACTCATCCATTTTTCAAATGCAACTTTTTTTTCTTCAACACTTTTTCCTGCATGATACGAAGTAGCTTCAATGTTATTTTGGCTCAAATATTTTAAAGTATCATCTACTTGCTTCCGAGATGGACAATACACAATTCCGCATCCAGATATATTTTGACACAAGTGCAATAGTGTTTCATTTTTATTGGAAGTTTGAAGTGTGAAATAATGCAAATTGTCTCTGCGAAAACTGTCTTGAAAAAAAGAAAATTCATGCTGAAACAATAGGGAGCTTATCTCTTTTATCACATGAGCATTAGCAGTGGCAGTCACAGCCATGATTGGCACCCGAGGAATCTCCTTTAAAAATTTTGGTATTTCCAAATAAGCAGGTCTAAAATCGTGACCCCATTGCGAAATACAATGCGCTTCATCTATAACGATAGAACCGAATTTCAAGAAATTTAGTCGTTCTCTGAATTTACGCGAAAGCAAACGTTCAGGCGAGCAGTACACAAATTTATGTTTATTCTCAATGCATTCGTCGAATAGCCGATTGATCTCAGATTCGGAAAATTCAGAACTGAAGTAAGTGGCAGTTATGCCAATTTCGTGTAAATGCTTGACTTGATCTTTCATCAAAGCCAAAAGTGGAGAAATGACTAAACAAATTCCTTTTCGTGTTAACGCAGGTACTTGAAAACAAATACTTTTACCTCCGCCCGTAGGTAAGAGCGCAAAAACATCTTGTCCTTGCATAGATGCGGTAACAATTTTCCCTTGCAACGGACGAAAGGATGCATGTCCCCAATGCTTCTGAAGTAACTCAATGGCTATATTCACAACAATGCGAAGTTGGTTTTTTTTTCTGAATCTCGCACATTTGAGTTATGCACATATGTACATTTGAGGAAATGGGTTTTTGATAATGAGAAAAGTTCGAGTAGTTCCGCCTGCGAAATTGACAGGCATTCGCGTAAAGCCACTGAAGCAAGCTGCTGTTGGCTTACCCGCCATTTCATCTTCCATTCATCACATTGCCGAAGAAATGGGTTTGTTAAAAGGTTGGAAAGTGCTTTCAAAATTGAATCAAAAAGACGGAACAGACTGCCCTGGGTGCGCTTGGCCCGATCCTGACCATAGATCGAAATTAGGAGAGTACTGCGAGAACGGTGCAAAAGCAATTGCTGAAGAAGCTACAGATAAAAAATGTACACCAGATTTTTTTTCGAAATACAGCATTGATGAATTGGCCGAATGGTCAGATTATGAAATTGGGAAAAGTGGCAGAATTACGCACCCCATGATTTTGAGGAAAGGATCCATGTATTACGAGCCTATAACTTGGAATGATGCATTCCAACATATTGGACAACATCTCAATGCATGCAATCCCAATGAAGCCGTTTTCTATACTTCAGGTAGAGCTAGTAATGAATCGGCGTTTCTTTATCAACTTTTGGTACGTACGTTGGGTACGAATAATCTTCCCGATTGCAGCAATCTTTGCCATGAGTCAAGCGGTGTGGCACTCATTGAATCGCTGGGAATAGGTAAGGGGACAGTTAAATTGGAAGACTTATATGAAGCTGAGGTCATCTTTGTGATAGGTCAGAATCCGGGCACGAATCACCCCCGAATGATGTCAGCTCTTTCAAAGTGCAAAGCCAATGGTGGCACCATCATACATATGAATCCACTACCAGAAGCAGGTGTCACGAAGTTTGTGGATCCTCAAAGCCCTGTTGAAATATTGAAAGGTGGAACAAAATTGGCCGATCATTTCCTACAAGTGAAAATTGCAGGTGATCATGCCGTTTTCAAAATGTTATGTTTCTACCTAAAACAAATTCATAAAGAGCAAGGCGGCGTAATTGAAGAAGAATTTATTCGAGATTATACATCGAATTTTGAGGCTTTTTGGAATGATATTGATTCGTTAGATTTGAATTTATGTGAGGAATTAAGCGGTATATCTAGAGAGAAAATTTTCGAAATTGCTCGGATAGTATCTAAAAAGAAAAAAGTGATTTCGTGTTGGGCTATGGGCTTAACTCAACAGAAGAAGGCAGTTAGCATTATCCAGGAAGTGGTGAACATGCATTTGCTCTTGGGGGCTGTTGGTAAACCTGGTGCTGGCTTATGTCCGGTTCGCGGACACAGCAACGTTCAAGGAGATCGAACCATGGGTATCAATGAAAAGCCTTCAGCAAAGCTTTTGGAAGCAATGGAAAAACGCTACGGATTTTCAATGCCAAAAGAGCACGGTTATGATGCCGTTGAGGCGATTGATGCCATGGATAAAAATAAGGTTCGTGTATTTATTGCACTAGGTGGAAATTTCATTTCTGCAACACCAGATAGTGTTGTTACTGGTCAAGCCATTCAGAAGGTTGGCCTCACCGTACAGATTTCAACCAAGTTAAATAGATCACATCTTGTTACAGGGGAAGAGGCTATTATTTTGCCTTGTCTTGGAAGAACAGAGAAAGATATTCGCAATGGTGTTGAACAGTTTTTAACTGTAGAGAACTCTATGGGGGTGGTTCATACATCTCGCGGTTCAATAGACGCCATGTCCGATATGGCAATCTCTGAACCTGCCATTGTATGCGGAATTGGAATGGCCTGTTCAAAAACGGCAAAACTGAATTGGGAACAATGGAAAGATAATTATGATCTCATTCGCAATGAAATTGAAGCGGTAATACCTGGCTTTGAGAATTACAATGAACGCGTGAGAAAACCCAATGGATTTTATTTGCCCAATGGGCCACGAGAAAGAAATTTTACAACATTGACTGGTCGAGCGAATTTCATGAATTCGAAATTACTCGATACCCGTTTACCTGAAGGTATGTTCACGCTGATGACCATTCGAACGCATGACCAATTCAACACCACCATATATGGACTGCATGACAGATACAGGGGTATAGAGAATGAACGTCGTGTGGTTCTTATGAATGAAAAGGATATGATGAATCTTGGTTTCGAGAAATTAGATTTAGTCAATATCATCTCCATTCATGAAGGTCAAGAAAGAAGAGCCATTAAATTTTACATTGTACCCTACTCAATCCCATCGGGAAGTGTAGCCACATATTTTCCTGAAGCGAATTGCCTTATTCCTCTCCACAACAGTGCTGAACGAAGCAATACGCCAATTAGTAAGTTTGTGGTTGTTCGATTTGAAAGATATCAAGGAGAGGAAGCGTAATGTGGTATATTGTAAATGTTATTCAGATCGCGTTGCTAATTGTAATTGTGGTTCTTTGTGCTAGCATAGGTTTAATATCGCGTCTCTTCATATCCACTAAAAAAGCCAATAAGTTTATTGGGCACTATTTATTTTCACCCGCCGTTCTCGCCGTTTGTATGATTCGGTGGAAGGTCTCTGGAAAGGAAAATATCCCCAACTATCCAGCAATTTATATTTCCAATCACACCAGTTTGCTTGATATTCCCATCTTATTTGCAGCCATAAATCAACCCTTGTTTTATGTGGCGAAAATGGAGCTAAAACGGGTGCCATTTTTAGGTCAATACATGCAAGCCATGGGAATGATCTTTATTGATAGATCAAACAGAGAACAAGCTATGCTGTCTATGCGTTCAGCCATACAAGATATTGCAGAGGGAAAAAGCATTGTTGTTTTTCCAGAGGGAACACGAAGTAAAACAGGTAGTTTACAACCCTTCAAACGTGGGGCTTTTGTTATAGCTTGTGAGGGTCAAATTCCACTTATTCCTGTTGTTATTCACGGTGGTTCAAGAGCACTTAAGAGCGGTAGCTTTTCATTACGTCCTACGAAAATTGAAATTGAAATTTGCCCTGTTGTTCATGCAACGAATTACATTGAACTGGATCAAGATGCACTAGCAAGAAAGATGCATGCACTTTTCGTTGAAAAGTTAGAAGGGAAATCCAATGCCGAGGTTGAAAACTAAATTCGGCTTGAATACAGATGGGCTATTATTAACGTGTGTTAAAAATTGATTGAACTCTGTTTTTGGTTCCCAAATCCAACGTTCACCTTCAATCATTATTGGATTGCGAATAGGTATACCCATATCTAAGCGTATAAGGAAAAAGTCAAAATCAAGCCGTGCTCCAAGCCCAGCACCAATAGCAAATTCTTTGTAAAATCGGTTCAATTGAAAATCGGCATTCAAGGGGCTAGAATTTTTATTCATTAACCAAATGTTTCCAGCGTCCACAAACACGGCACCTTGAAACATATCAGTAAAGGAAAAACGATATTCGGCATTAAATTCTATTTTCAAATCACCAATGTTATTGAATGATTTAATTGCTGTTGAATCTCTGTAGCTTCCTGGTCCCAATGTTCTGGCTTGCCATGCTCGAATGCCATTCGCACCGCCACTGAAGTAACTTTTTTCAAAGGGTAGTGCATTTAAATTTTTAAAAGGCATACCCACACCAAGGAAGCCACGGAACGCAAATTTATTTTGGGCGTCGCGTTGTGTATAATAGCGAAAATCATGTTCTGTTTTCAAATACTGAGCAAAACGAATTCCTTGAATGGAATAACTGCCGTTGGCATCAGTAGTGACATTCGGAAGTACATTGAAGAGTCCGCGCAATGCATTACCTGCTGCTTCTAATATTGTTGCATTGTAATAAAAATAAGTGGGTTGGTCGTTCGATAATTGGGTGTTCACGTTATAACCTATACTACTTGCAACAATCAAGTGATCTTGATAACTGTTGTTAAGATATCCGTCATTTAAATTGTTCAACCATGACTGAAATGCAGCAGACTTGTTTATCTTGATTAGGCTGATCTCAGCCCATTCAATGTGCACGCTTGAGACCCGTTCAGGATCCTCCATATACTTCCAACCAAAACCGAGTTGTGAAAGCGTGCGCTCATAGTCGGGTCTTTTTTGATAATTGGCGGTAAATCGGAGAGTGGTGTATGGCTGATTGGTATATTTCTTAACCACGTTTGGGAAGAATTGTGGAATGTTCAAATTAAGCTCAGGACCTATTTCAAATGTGTTCAATTGAAATGCACGCTCCACGATTTGATTTCCGGCATTACCATCGGTTCCAGAACTTCCAATGGTTTGGGTGGCCTCAAGACCTAAAATGGTTTTAAATTCGAAGGTTTCAGCGCCATGAAATAAATTTTTATGTCTATATGTGAAGTTGCTGTATACCCCCATGTTTCCTGCTCTATTTGTAATTCTTGGATCGAAGGCAAGGGATTGTTTTTTATGTGGATAAAGATTAATTCTAACATCTAACATGGGGGTGGTATCTCGGTATACCACGGGAGTCATCTGAATATTCACGTTTTTAAAAACACCAAGCTGTGAGAATTCTTTATAGGTGTCGTCAATTTTGTTCTGTACGAAAAGGTTGTGTAGTTTTTTAATGTTTTGCGGCACACTATCTTTTTCGTATTTCCAATAATCAACGCATTTAAAACGAAGTTTACTTGCAAGTAAATCGGGTTTTACAACAGGGGCACCATTACTCAAAAATTCTACAGTTCTTCCTGTTACAGAGACAATGGAAGTGTCTTGTGGTATGCGTGTTGTATTATTGGGGTCGTAAGCAACATTGATTGAAACCTTTCCGAAATAAAATTTTCTGTGAGGTAAAATTCTACCCGTGTAATTTCCGAAACCGTCAACCTCCTTTGGGTTAAGTATGTGTAAGGTTAAGTTTGCTTTGCCTTTGGTAGTTGTGGTGTCAACATCATAAACAATGTAATCGGGAATAAACTCAAAGTAACCAATATTTTTAAGATAAGTTGTAATTCTATTTCGCTCTTCGCTTAAGACATCAACATGAAAGGGGTTGCCGGATTGAAGAAGCGATTTTGATTTTAAATTTTCCAAATCACTTTTGATTTTGGGTTCTTGAATATCCCAATTGATTGTTTGCATTTCAAACTGCTCACCGAGATCTACTTGGTAATAAACGCGGCATGATTTGTTTTTATCCCAAAAGATGGTTTTATTTTCATTGTATTGAATATCTGGAGTAACATGAGCATTGAAGTATCCTCTTTTTTCAAGAAAAATTTCCATCTGCTTCGCACTCTTCTTAGCCAGGGCGGAATCCATCAAGGCAGGCGGTTCACCAACAGTATATGCTAACCATGGCCAAAGACCATTGCATGTTGTTTGAGGTTTATTTTTGGCTACTTTTCTTTTGTTTTTTCGAATACAACGTTCTTGAATTCGTTCTTCAGATCGGGCCAATGCCTTCCTAGGAACCAAGGTATTCATGCGCATGTTAAAACGAAAGAAGAGAATTTTCCTATTCGGTTTTACTTTAGTGAGGGAAAGAAGTTCGTCGGCCGAAGCGTCAGAAGGAGCTTTCACCGAATTAATGAATTCCAACCCTTCAACATTCACAAGAGGTACACCATATTCAACAAAATGATCTTCGAAGTAGACACCTCCTTCAGGTAAGGTACGTTGAATGGTGCATGCTTCAAACAAAGCGATTGTAAGAAAAAAGAATAGGATTGGCTTGCTTATTCGTTGCATGAAAATAATCATCTTTGTGAAAATAAAGATAGATGGCAATTTCTAAAAATGATATTCGATTTATACGAAGCCTTCAACAAAAGAAAGTGAGAAACGAAGAACGTTTGTTTGTTGTTGAAGGGAAAAAGATGGTTGAAGAAGTGTTGGAAATGGATTGGGATGTCAGTTTTTTACTGAGTTCAGATGAATTGTTTTGCGATAGTCATAATGCTGAATATGTGTCTGAACAGATGTTGTCTAGCTGCTCTTCTTTTTCAACCCCTTCGGGTTATTTAGCTGTAGTGCAGAGCCGGTTATTACCCAAATTAGATTTCAAGATAGCTCGAAGAATAGTGGTTCTGAATGGAATTACTGATCCGGGAAACGCGGGGACAATTATGCGTACATGCGAATGGTTCGGTGTTGATGGGGTAGTAATGGATGAGCAATGTGTGGAATTGGAAAATCCAAAAGTTATACAATCTACAATGGGTGCCGTATTTCGAATTCCAACTTTGAAACTTTCTTCGAATGAAATAATCGCTTTATTGAATCAGCACGACTTTCATATCATGGTTGCAGATATGAAAGGGGAATCAGTATATTCCTTTGAGAAAAAAGCGAAATGGGCTTTGGTTATGGGAAGCGAAAGCCACGGTTTATCAAAAGAATTCAAAGATTTAAATCCAATACACATTCCAAGACTCGGTCTTGGAGAAAGTCTCAATGTTGGTATTGCGGCAGGAATTATTTTGTCACACGTGACTCGGGCGTAAAAGTCTTGGTGGGATTATAAAAATCTGCTGGCATAAGTAGAGGTTCGAAGAAGAAATATTGAGCTAAGCCCAATTCGTTTCGTTCATCTTTCGCCCAAAAATAGTCGGGGTCATAGGGGGTAGAATTGCCTTGACCATCCACTTTCATTCCATTCGCCTTTTTCAAAAATAGATGAAGTGGGTGCACAAGACCAACCGCGTCAGTAACAATGAATGTGAATGCAGGAGCGCTACTTTTTATACTGTCAGCGGCAGTGGGTTTGAGATAGGTGTTGTACGATTCAATGTTAACGCGACACATGCGTTTGATGAAATCAAAAGCCAACAAGGTGTCGAGTGCCGAGAATGCTTGATATGTTCCATTCGCGAAAACCTCAGCTTGAATGCGATTCGAAGATGAAACTTTGAATCGGAAACTTTGATTCGGGTTTACGTGATTGATGAATTCAACTTGTTGTATATCTAATTTTGGAAAGTTAAAAATGGCATTGCTGCGCCATTCATTTTCAGCAATGAAGAACCTCGGGTTTAAAAAACCAGTAAATCCTTCAATGTGGGTAATATAAGGTTCTTCACTTCGGCCATCTGCCGGAGTTTCTAAGACCATAATAGTACCTTGATGATCATGCCAATTCGGTCCAACAAAATACGTTTTTATGAGCTCATTTTTTAGATTGTAAATTTTCACTTCCTTGGCTGAAGTGGCCATAACACTCAACATGTTTTCTTTTGCTTTCGCTGGTACATTTCCGCGCACTCGAATATCATGAATGCACTCAAGTAAGAGTTGAATGGCATCGGGGCGAGCAGGATACTTTTTATTGATAGTCCAGGATGTTGTTCCTTCAAGTCGAGTCAATGTAGCAACCTCTCCATTCCGATCTTGAATGGTAATTTTTCCAATTGAAGCAGTGTCTTCAATTGCAAATTGCATGAACGGATTGTCATTGGTCGGATGCGATCGATCAATTTTCCAATAGACAAAAGCTCCAATACCACCGAGTACAATGAAAGCAATGAGCAGTATTAGGGTAGACCTCTTCATTTTTCGTTTTTCTTCGACCATTTCCTTTTTCTTAAAAATAAGAGTATTCCAGATGTTGCAGCTAGAATAAGCAGTGGCGAAGCTACGTTCATGGTCTTCCAGAAATTTTCCTCGGCAATAACCTTTTCTTTATTTAATTTTCTAACTTGAATGTTCTTGGTTCGCACATCAATAAGCCCTGCATCGTCAAGCAAATAGTTGACACAATTCATGAGTAAATCTTTGTTGTCATAAATGACCTTTTTGTATTGTTTGCTGTACCCCAGTGGTAAAGGAAATTTCTTACCATCTTCTGTCACAACTTCATTATATGCAATGTCTGCATCAGAAATCAAAATCATCTTCGTTGGAGCGCTTGACTCTCTGAATGCAATGACCGGATTTCTTCGAATGCTGTCGGGTAGAAAATCTTTGAAAGCGCTTGTGAACTCTCCTTCCATCAATATGCCCATGATTTGATGCGCTTTATTGTTTGCTTTAAAATATTCGGGTCCTTCGCGAAGCAACTCCAAGTCTATTCTTACTGGAGCTTTAAATGATTTCGCCAAATCTGAAGAAAATAAGAAAGGCGTTTTTTTAATTTTTGGATTTTGATTTACCGTATCTATAGATCCTGCAAATTCGGTAAAGATGGGATCTAAGTTTGCTGCAATGGGATGAGAGTGTCTTTCTGAAGTAAGAATAGGAGCGTAGTAATTGCTTTTCTCTATATAGCTTCGTTGGTTACCCATGGGGCCATTGTCAACCACTATTGGCGCTCCTTGAAAATCAATAATCATATCTCTATTCAACCGAACACCATATTCGTATAACATTTCATACAGCCCGTTTTCATTGGAAATTGCCAATGCCATTCCACCCTTTTTCAAGCTGTCTAAATCCATGGTTAGCCCATCTAACATCCACAATACTTTACCGCCATTCATTACAAATTGGTCAATAATGAATCTGTCTTTATCTGGCACAACAGTATCTGTTCCTGCTACAATTAAAAGGTCATAAATATTGCTGCGAAACTGCATTTCAGCTAGCTTGTCACTCAGTGCGTTGAGTTTAGCATCTATAGTTACGGGGCGAATGTCATAATTGTCTTTGAGACTGTATAGCAAGTCTGCCATATGCATGCGCTCAATTTCTTTGTGCCCCTCTAAAACCGCAATCCTTGGTTTCTCCTTACGGAATATTCTGCGGAAACTACTGGCTAACTCATATTCCAAGTTGTTTACACTGAAATTAATCATTTCAGGACTGCTCATTGGCATTTCACTGCGCATAAATTGGATTGGAAATTCTTCACCCTGGTATTCCACAATTGCTCCGGGCCAAATGATTTTGTTAATTTCCTGACCATCTTTCTCGTAGGTTATGTTGGAAAATTTCAATCCCTTTTCATCTAACGCTGAAAAAATTTCCTGACGTTTTTTTTCGTCGGCCTCTTCATAAGGGTCTATGAATTCATACTCAATTAAACCGTTACTTACACTGCTAAATTCAGCCAATCGTTCTTCAACACTTTGCTCCAAACGCTTGTAATCAGCGGGGTATTCTCCGTGCAAATAAACACGAACATAAACGGGTTCTTCCAATGATTCCAGCAATTCATGGGTAGAATCAGATAGTGAATTCCGCTTTTCTGCGGTGATGTCCCATTTGAAATAAAATGCACTGGAAATTAGGGCTAGTGCTATAAAAATACCAATGGAAAGGCCAAATTGAAGTAGGTCAGAACTGCGTTTCTTCATAAGTACAAAAATGCGAAGGAAAATGTAAAATACTTCGGAAAATTCAGCTTTTCTTCACACAACCAAGTTGGTTCAAATCAAATCGTCCTTTGTTGAAGATGACGTCAAGGATACTCAGGTTAGGTTGGAAGGGAAATCGATCTGAAAAAACGTGTAAGTAAGGATGAAATTGAAATTCTGCTTTTTCATGCATGATGCTTAGCTCATCGTTGGGTGTGAATTTGAATTCATTCTTACACCACTCTAATGTCCAGTCAAGCAATCTTTGATTGAAGTTGAATAACAATCTTTCCTCTGAAGAAAAAATGGCGCTTAAATCATCCATGACAAAATCATAATACGCACTTTTCCCATATGCAGATTGAATTGCGGTAAGAATTTTTTTAGGTCGGAATTCAGCACTAATCTTTATTTCCGCGTAAGGCGTTTGATTGCCATGAGTCGATTCAACAGGAATGGTAATCCATTGAATACCATTTGAAGTCAGAATAGAAAAACGATTTCTGGTTGTTTGTTTTTCATAAGCTTCCGAACCTAAATAATTGGTATCGAATCCAAATTCCAATCGCAATAAATACCAAGAAACCTCGGGTAAGCATGGAAGATAAGCCTTTTGCCTCATCTTAATCCTTAATCCACAAGTCTGAAAATACGGTCCCAACGAATTTTATTACTTCCGTGGTAATCCATATTTTCTTTTGAGAACCAGGTGAATACGGCTTTTCCAACAATGTGAGTCTCTGGCACAAAGCCCCAAAATCTGCTATCTGCACTATGGTGTCTATTGTCTCCCATCATGAAATAATAGTTATATTGAAAAGTGTATGAATTGGCCTCTTGACCATTGATGAGGTATTTTCCATTTTTCATTTCACAAGTCTGACCTTCATATGCATTAATCACACGTTGATATTGAATGAAGTTATCTTTGTTTAGTTCAATGGTCCATCCTGCAGATGGAATTACGATTGGTCCGAAAATGTCAGAAGTCCATGTCACGTAAGGAGTTTCTGCAGAATTCGGATAAATGGGTAAAGGTTGATGCTTATAGGTAGAATCCAAATGCCTGGTAATACCAGCGAGTTCTGGAGACATGTTTCTAACTTCATTGGCCTCGCTTTCTGTAAGTGGCATTAAAACCATATCGGCTTGATAAGGACTTGGACTTAATTCACTCTTTAGTTTATCTAGTTTCTTTTGAACCTTATTCACAGAAGCTGCGGGAATTGCGTAATTCCACATCATACCGGGTTTGTTCTCTATAGGGTTTCCATTGATAAACACTTGGCCTGAAACAATCTTAATTTCCTCTCCAGGCAATCCAATGCAACGTTTGATGTACATTTCTTTCTTATCAGTAGGACGATCTCGAGTTCCTTCAATTTTTAAATTACCACGACCACAATGCTTGCAAATTTTCTTTTCCGTAAAATTCTGTCGAGCCATGTTTTCATATTTGCTTCTATTGAAGGTGTATTCATCAAAGGCGGAAGCGGGACCAACTTTCATGGTGGCTTCATACAATGCCTCTGATCTGAGAAGCGCATGGTAATCATGTCCAACATAAAATGGATCAAGAACTACGGTATCACCATTTGGAAAATTGAAAACAACGGGATCATATCGTTCCACCTTTCCGTAACCGGGTAATCGCATGTAAGGGAGTGAAAACCATTCAACATAACTGTTCGTTAATCCTCCAGGTAAAGCATTGTGCACAAAGGGCATAGAAACAGGTGTTTGAGGAATTTTTGCACCGTAGGTTACTTTACTTACAAATAGATAATCTCCAACTTTCATAGATGACTCCATGGAAGGAGTGGGAATTGTAAATGCCTCTAAGAAAAAGGTGCGAATAATGCTTGCCGCGACAACGGCAAATAAAATGGCTTCGCCCCACTCTCTGCCGAATGATTTTTTCTTCCCTTTCCAATCTCTAGGTCCTGCATATTCGGCTTGAACATCTTTAAAAGCAAGAATATAAAGTGCATACCATGGCAATGCCCCAAAGATCCATTGTTGTTTGGTTGAACGCTGATTGAATACAATTCCAATTTCAACATTTAATATGGTGAGCATGATGAGATTTACACCTGGCACCAATAGTAAAATAAACCACCACCATGGTCTGCCAATCAGTTTCAATAGGGGCAAAAAGTGAACAATTGGTATAAAGGCGGGTATTTTAGTGGCTATGTTA
>CAYSEX010000004.1:0-74996 GCA_964430305.1 uncultured Chryseobacterium sp. | reverse complement strand
AAATGTTTCCATTAAAACTCCACACATAAGAATCAGCCGTTGAAGCAGAAAGTTCAACAGTTGATCCTTCGCAAATAATTGCACTTCCGTTCACTGAAACCGTTGGAATTGGCGAGTCGCTTACATTCACGCTAATGGTATTTGAAGTAGCGGAGCAACCGTTCAAGTCTGTGTATTCAACTGAGAATTCACCTGAAGTGGTTACAACAATTGAAGACGATGTTGCATTGTTATTCCAAACATTACCCATCATTTCTGAAGATGAAAGTGTTATACTTCCACCAGTACAAAAAGATGTAGATCCATCAGCGGTAATACTCACTGTTGGCAAAGCATTTACTGTAACGCTAATTACATTCGAGTTGGCTAAACATCCATCTGCAGTTCTTGCACTTACACTGTAGCTTCCTGTTGAAGCCACATTTTGAGATTCACCAGTTTCATTGTTATTCGACCATGTAAATGTTGCAGGTATTGTGGATGAAGCAGATAAAGTTAATGTCTCTCCTTGACACAAATTCACCGATCCAGCAGCTGTAATTGAAGCAGTAAAATTGTTATTTATAGCTTGGGTATAATCTGCATTTTGTGGATCCCACTCAGTCCAACATGAAGTCCAATCTTCTGAACCTATTGCCCCTCTAAAGCTAACTGGTGTAAAAAATGCATCTTGCAGATAGGCATCTGTAAAGTCGGCACCTGAATTCAAAATTGAACCGGCAGTAAGAGAAAAGTCAGGGTTATTCAAACTAACAGAATTGAAGCCAAGTTCTGAAGTTGAATTGATTAAACTGTTGTTATTTGCATTGAAGAAGTTGGTAATATTGAAACCTCCGTTGATGTTGTTAGGATTGGCAGAAGTTAAACAAGCCAAAGAGTCGTTCATTTGAGCAATTACAGAATTTTTGAATTTCAATGCACCGTTTGCAGCGTTGGTTTGTGTAGAAGTACTTTCAATTAATAGTCCCACAGGATAACCTGTAAATACACTATTAAAGGCAGACGTTTCTGTTCTTCTGCGTAAATGTAAAGCTCTCTTGTAGTTTGAATTTACAGTTGCATTGAATGCGTATGGACCAACAATAGTAACGTTTGAAAACTTAGCTCTTGTGTTCGGTGTTGCTGTAGAACCTGCCGCATCATTATCAGACTCGAAACCGTTTGATCCACTTTGGTCGGCGATTTGGGGATCTCTTACTGAAAGAGCGAACTGAACATTTCCTTGGTAACCAAAATCGGTATCAAAATCATCATCCCAATTTCGATACGCAATAATGTTTTTAACGTTCACATTTCCACCAAACCATTCGAATGCATCATCACCGCAATAGGAGACTTGAACGTGATCAATAGTTGTTCCGTTACCTACCGCGCACATGGTTAAACCGTTAATTTCTGAGTTCGGTTGAAATGGAATTCCACCAAATTCAATACGCACATAACGAATCACACCTGAATTGTCATTCGGTTCTGGATTCGCACCTCCGCCATAGATTGAACCTACACCGCCTTCTACAACGGCTTCACCGGCTGCAGTTCCATTACCACCATTCGCTGGTGCATTTACAGCTCCACGGCCACAAATGATCAGTCCACCCCAATCGCCATAACTTCTCTGACCTGCTGCCTTTTGTGAAGTCATAACAATAGGTTGTTCAGGAGTACCCTCTGCATGCAAATACGCATCTCTTTCAATGATTAACGACCCCTTCGTAACAAGATCTCCTTTAATGATAGTACCTGGTTCAATAACCAATGTGTCATTGGCTGTCACCTTCACGAATCCAGATAGAATGTAAATGTTGTCATTGGTCCAAGTGGTAGTTCCATTGACATCAATGTTCCCACTAACCACAATTTGCGCAAAGCTTCCAACTGAAGCAATCATGAGCGCCAGAGCGAGTAATCCTTTTTTCATAGTTTAAATGTTTGATGCAAAACTCCGTGTTCGATGTAAAGTCAATTGTGTTTAATGCTTATGTATTCTTTATGAGATTTCGAACTTTAGTTTAAGTTTATTAACTCAATGTTATTTTCTTGTGGGTTTAATGTTTTCTCTGAATTTGTAACCGACAGTGAAACTCCAATAATTTCCTCGGTTAAAGGACTGCAATCGCTGATCAGTAGATCTTGACAACACTCCATCTCCATTAGCATCTTGTAAATTCACAAAGTCTTGTTTTAACAAGTCCTGCACACCCAGACGAAGTGAAAATCCATTTTTAAAATTCTTCGTTACACTAATGTCAATCATATCACGAGATGTCTCATAGACCTCCGGAATATTAGGTATACCTACAATGATTACTCGGGGACCTATTCTGTTGTACAAAACAACAATTTGAATTCCTAGTGAATCGTTATCATAATATAATCCACCGTTAACAATGTAAGGAGACTGACCTACCATAGGACGATTGGGGTTCAATCCGCTTGCCAATCCTTCTTCTGAAACCTGAATGTCTGACTTAATTAAAGAAAGGTTTGCTAATACAGTAAGTTTATTTAAGACTGGATTTTTGGTCATTTCAGCAAATGACTTACGTACATCTAATTCTACACCATAAGAGACCGCACCCAGAGCGTTTCCGGGGGCAAAGCTTCGAGTACCTCCTGATCCTACCCCTGGAACGAAATACGGTTCAATGGGATTATTGAATTCTTTATAGAATAAGGCCGCACTCACATATTCAGAACTTGAAGGGTAATGTTCAAATCTTAAATCCATGTTTGAATTCGTTGCGAAAGTCAAATTCGGATTACCCGTATTGATAAAATTGTTTTCAAAATCATAGAATGAGAAAGGTGCTAACTCTCTAAATTCAGGTCTATTCACCGTTTTTCCATAAACAGCTCGAAGTATTGATTTTTTATTTAACTGATACGAAATATTAATTGACGGAAGTAAAACCAAAGAATCAAGACTTGCTTCAATTGGCGTATTGGTCACGTCAGCACTTGTTAAGACTTGTCTGTTTTGTTCAAATCTTAATCCACCAGTGAGTTCAAATTTCTTCCAGGGTATATTAACCATGGCATAAGCCGCGTAAAGATTAGAAGAGGCGTGGTATTTATCTGCACCGCGGGTATCCTCATCTAGTTTGAAACCGGTGCTATCCTGCATATTTTCAGGCGCCAATATTTCTCCAATTCCAAGCGTGTCTTTACTCCAATCAAAATCAAAAGCATCCACCACATATCCTAAATTTCTCGCGCTGAAATCACGGTCTTTATCTTCGATATATGCTCCTACTTTCAATGTTGCAAATACCGGCTTTTCCTTGTCTTCATTGGTTTGAAATAATTTATGCTCATAATTAGCCGAGTAGGTTCTAACATCTTCTTTCAACGCCATGAAAAGTCTACCAGAGAAAAAAGGTTGTGCTACTGTTGTGAAATATGCATGGTAATTCGGGTCTGAATTATCAAGAGGCGTAGTATAACGCATGCGTTTCCAATCCGGATCATTTCTGCGGGTTTGTGCGTAACCCAACGCCCAGGTGAATTTACCTTTTTCTCTGAACAATTCATGAGTACCCGTGAGCTGTGTAGTATAAAGTCTTCTCTCGGTATAGCGGAATGAATACTCCTTTCTGTAATTTCCTTCCTCCATTGCTCTACCCGTTCTGAATGTGTTACTTTGTTGACCGTTTTGATTCAAAAAATTCTTGAATTCCAAAGTTGAATTTTTGGTTCGAAGACCCCAATTGTGGAGTATTCCAACATTGGCTGCTTTTTGATAGATGGCATCATTGAAAGCGAATACGGTATCGCTCGATTGTGTAACTTCATCAAATACATTATAGTCTAACCTTTTTGACTCCAACATTTGAGCTGTTCTCGAGTATGTAATAGCCGTGAAATTTCCAAATTGGACATCTTCTCTTTCGAATCGTTTTCCAAAAGATACATTGGCCCTTCTATCGGGAAGGGCAGATTCTTCAGTTACTCCCCACGTGTTTGGAAGCTGCTGGCTTAAGGCGTATCGGTCTGCATTGGAGGTTACATTGCGAACATTGGATGGGAAATCAGCGGGTAAATCACGCGTTCCGTTATCAAAACCGAGTGCTTCCGAGCTTGTATTCCCATTTGATAAAAAGGTTCTGCCTGTAGTATTTGATCTATAATTAGTACTTAGCGAAACATCCAGTGAGGTTGAATAATCAGGGAAATTTTTAGTAAATACATTAATAGCACCGCCAGCAAATTCACCTGGTAGATCGGGCGAGGGTGATTTAAAAACCAAAAAGCGGTCAATGGCTTGACTTGGAATTAAATCGAAAGAGAATGATTTTACATCCGGCTCAAGACTTGGAACCATAATGCCATTCATCATGACGGCATTGTACCTTTCAGTTAAGCCCCTAACCATTACAAAACGGTTATCTATAACTGTAACGCCGGGAATTCTTCTTGCAACTTCACTGGCATTCCTATCTTGCGATTTCTGGATTTGAACCGCTCCTACTCCACTAACCACCCCCTTCGCTTCGCGTATCTCCATAATCACAGATGCTTCGGAATTGGTCTGACGAACATCTTTGATTTCAATGACCTTTCCCTCAAAGGCATCCGTCTTCATAACCACATCGAGCTTTACGGCTTCGTTTCCAACAACCACCCCTGTAATTTTTTGAGTAGCATATGACAATGCTTTAATTTCAACACTGTATGTTCCGCTTGACAAACCAGAAATGACATAGTCACCAAATACATCAGAAGCAGCACCTTTGGATGTGCCTTCGACCATAATGATGGCCCCCACTACTGTTTCACCTTGTTGATTCACAATCTTACCTTGAATGGATTGTGCTTGAGATGCTACTGCAGAAAGCAGAAACATACTTAGAAAAATAAAAAATCTCATGTTTGAAGTTTGATGCGAAGCAACATCTCTAACATGACCTTCTTATAAAATTGAAGTTACGGATTGGTTAATAGAAATTCCTTATTTGTTAAGCCAATGTTTCCAATCGAAAGAACAACTCCAAAGACAAACGTTTGAAGTCAACCAAAGCATCATTGCATAACCAATAATTCGAACGTGCGCCAAAAATTCTTCCATCAATTACACCTGCTCTTTTCAACTCTCTCAAGTGCTGTATAACCGTGGTTGGCGACATGCCCTCAACATGAACAATCTTACCGTCTATTGTACCACCCGCCTTAATCATTTCAAGCAATATGGTGATTCTTGCAGGATGGCCGAGAACACGAGCATAATGAGCAAAGTCATGCTCTAGGCCTTTTTTTGGCAAACCTGGTTTTTGCTCGTTTAACATGCTAGCAAAGAAAACCTTACAGTTTCACGTCAAAGTTTCATTTGCGTTAAGTTTTGATGAATGAAATGTAACTTGCTTAACACCATGGTAACATTTATAAAAGCGGTGTTATTTGAAGAAAAAATGAAATTCGGAAGTAAATTCGCGACAATTGAATTCATATGATAGAAGCTGCACCTTATTCGCCAAAAAACAAAATACGTATTGTAACAGCCGCAAGCCTTTTTGATGGTCATGATGCTGCCATCAATATCATGCGTCGAATTATTCAAAGCACAGGATGTGAAGTCATTCACTTGGGACATGACCGCAGTGTTGAAGAAGTAGTGAACTGCGCCATTCAAGAAGACGCGCAAGCGATTGCCATGACCAGTTATCAGGGAGGACATACAGAATATTTCAAATACATGTTTGACCTTTTGCAAGAAAAAGGCTGTGGCCACATTAAAATTTTTGGTGGCGGTGGTGGTACCATATTACCTGAAGAAATTGCTGAACTTCAAGCATACGGAATTACAAGAATTTATCATCCAGATGACGGTAGAGCCATGGGCTTGCAGGGGATGATCAATGATTTAATTGAAAAATGTGATTATCCAACGGGAAAGAATATTACATATCAATCAGACGAACTTTCTACTAAAAACCCCGCTATTCTTGCCCAAATTATATCTACTGCCGAAAATTTCCCTAGTGAACATGCCTCACTCCTAGAGGACATTCAAAATCGAGCTAAGAATTCAACATCTCCTGTTTTAGGAATTACAGGAACAGGTGGTGCTGGAAAAAGCAGTATGGTTGATGAGTTGGTGCGGAGATTTTTATTGGATTTCCCAGAGAAAACGATTGGCGTAATATCCGTTGACCCATCAAAAAGAAAAACAGGTGGAGCATTACTCGGAGACCGCATTCGTATGAATGCTATTAAAAATGATCGAGTATACATGCGCTCATTGGCAACGAGACAAAGCAACTTAGCATTGAGTAAGCACGTGGCTGAGGCTGTCAATGTGTTAAAAGCTGCCGCATTCGATTTGATTGTACTTGAAACCAGCGGAATTGGTCAAAGTGATACTGAGATCATGGATCATAGTGATGTAGCGTTGTACATCATGACACCCGAATTTGGGGCGGCGAGTCAGTTGGAAAAAATAGACATGCTCGATTTTGCCGACGTTGTTGCCATTAATAAGTTCGACAAACGTGGAGCCTTAGATGCCATTCGCGATGTTCGTAAGCAATACAAAAGAAACCACCAATTGTGGGATGCTGAAGATGATACGCTTCCTGTTGTAGGCACCATAGCTTCGCAGTTTAACGACCCAGGAACCAATGAGCTTTATGCCAAAATATTGCATCAGCTCAATAGCAAAACGCAAGCAAAATTCGAGTCTCATTTTGAGTTAACGAAAGGCATTAGTGAGAAAATTTACATTATTCCCCCTCAGCGCACAAGGTATTTGTCGGAAATCTCCGAAAACAATAGAGCATATGACAAATGGGCCTCGGGACAATCGGAGATTGCAGAGAAATTGTACGGATTGAAATTGGCCATTGATACTTTTGATTCAACTTCACAGGATGAGAATATAGTAATAGCATTAAAACAGCTACATGCTAGTTTTGACCGAATCAAGATGGATCTTGACCCACACAATTGGAATTTAATTCAACAGTGGGATGAGAAGAAAAAGTCTTTCAGTGGTGATACATACGCTTTCAAAGTGAGAGATAAGGTATTGGAAGTAAAAGCCAATTCCATCTCTCTTTCTCAACAGCGTATTCCAAAAGTTTCCATGCCTAAGTTCAAATCTTGGGGGGAAATTGTTCGGTGGTCGCTACAAGAAAATGTACCCGGAGAGTTTCCGTATACCGCAGGCATTTATCCTTTTAAACGAGAAGGTGAAGACCCTACACGTATGTTCGCAGGAGAAGGCGGCCCGGAACGGACCAACAGACGTTTTCATTATGTTAGCTTGGGAATGCCTGCGAAGAGATTGTCAACGGCATTTGACAGTGTCACCTTGTATGGTAATGACCCCGGATACAGACCTGACATATACGGAAAAGTTGGAAACAGTGGAGTGAGTATTTGCTGCTTAGACGACGCGAAGAAACTATACAGTGGATTCGATCTAGCTGATCCAAAAACATCTGTTTCCATGACCATCAATGGTCCCGCACCTATGCTCCTTGCCTATTTCATGAATGCAGCGATTGATCAAGCATGTGAGAAACATATTCGTGCCAACGGATTAGAAAAAGATGTTGAACGCGTTCTGAAAGCGAAGTGGGATGATCAAGGTCTTTCTCGACCAAGATATCATGGTGATTTACCTGAAGGAAATGACGGACTTGGTCTTTTGTTACTTGGATGCACAGGAGATGAAGTTCTTGATACGGAGACCTATAACAAAATCAAAGCAGAAACCATTTCGGTTGTAAGAGGAACCGTACAGGCAGATATATTGAAAGAAGATCAAGCCCAAAACACGTGTATTTTCTCGACCGAATTTGCGCTGCGTCTGATGGGTGATGTTCAGGAATATTTTATTGAAAATAAGGTTCGAAATTTCTACAGTGTATCTATATCTGGATACCATATTGCCGAAGCAGGAGCTAATCCCATTACGCAGTTGGCATTTACGTTAGCCAATGGCTTTACCTATGTCGAATATTACTTAAGTAGAGGAATGGATATCAATGAATTTGGTCCAAACCTCAGCTTCTTCTTTAGTAATGGAATTGACCCTGAATATGCGGTAATTGGTAGGGTTGCTCGAAGAATTTGGGCCAAGGCAATGGCTAAAAAATATGGGGCCAACGCTCGTGCTCAAATGCTGAAGTATCACATTCAAACGTCTGGAAGAAGCTTACACGCACAGGAAATTGACTTCAATGATATTCGTACAACACTTCAGGCATTATACGCCATTTATGACAATTGCAATTCACTTCACACCAACGCATACGATGAAGCGATTACAACTCCAACAGAAGAAAGTGTGCGCCGAGCTATGGCCATTCAATTAATCATAAATAGAGAACTGGGATTAGCGAAAAATGAAAATCCATTACAAGGTTCATTCATTATCGAAGAATTAACTGATTTGGTGGAAGAAGCTGTACTTAGCGAATTTGACCGCATCACCGAGCGCGGTGGTGTTCTAGGTGCAATGGAAACTATGTATCAAAGAGGCAAAATTCAAGAAGAAAGTTTGTATTATGAAACACTGAAACATACCGGGGAATATCCAATTATTGGTGTGAATACGTTTCTATCTTCAAAGGGGTCTCCAACCATTATTCCAGCTGAAGTTATCCGAGCTACAACGGAGGAAAAAGAAGCGCAAATTCAAACCGTTATTGAATTACAAAAATGTTACAACCAAGAGGCACAGAGCCAACTCAAGCATTTACAAAAGGTAGCTGTTGAACATGGCAATCTGTTTGACTCATTAATGACAGCAGCGAAGTATTTGTCACTTGGACAAATTACAGACACCCTATTTAATGTAGGCGGACAATACAGAAGAAACATGTAAATACATGTGGAAATAAAAAAGGCCCTTCATTTAGAAGGGCCTTTTATTTTTGTCTTTATTCCACTACTTTTCCGTAGGAACATATTGCACTTGCTTCACATCAACTTTAATTAATTCCAATTGTTTTGCAACATCTTCTTTCATGTCTGTTTGGGCTCTTCCCTTAAGAACGCTTGCAAGAAACTGTTCAACCTCAGCATACATTGCTTTTTTATTCAATGGCTTTGCAAAACCGTGTCCTTCATCTTTTGCAAGTAAATAGGAAACTTGCTTTCCTTTATCACGAAGAGCCACAACAATTTGATCTGCCTCAGCCTGCTTTACTCTTGGATCATTGGCACCTTGAATAATAAGTAGTGGCTTTATAATTTTATCTGCTGAAAAAAGTGGACTTGCATCGTGAATACGTTTCTTTCCCGCCTCTGTATTGGGGTCACCAACCATACCGTAAAGGAAGGCTCTTCCACTCTCCCAATAAGCTGGAACTGATTCTAAAAGTGTGAAAATATTTGATGGACCTACAATATCAACACCACAAGCATACAATTCTGGTGTGAATGCCAAGCCGGCCAATGTTGCATAGCCACCATAACTACCACCCATAATGGCCACTCTATTCTTATCAGCGATACCTTTCTCTACTAAATATTTCACACCCCATGTAATATCATCTTGCATAAGTAATCCCCATTGACCATCACCTGCATTCAAAAACTTTTTACCATATCCACCACTTGCACGGAAATTTGGTTGAAGAACCGCATAGCCCCTATTCGCTAAAAACTGTGCTTCAGGATCATAGCCCCAAGCATCTCTTGGACCTTTTGGTCCGCCATGGATAAGCATAACCACAGGTAGATTTTTAGGATCTATTCCTACTGGTAGTGTCAAGTATGCGGGAATCTCTAATCCATCTGAACTTTTGTAGGTAATGGGCTGCATGGGTGCCAAATATTGCTCAACGGCTTTCAGTGCCGGTCTGCTTGTGTATTGAAACGTTAGCTTCTTCGTAGCAGCATCATACAAATGAAGTTCAGAGGCAAATCGGTCTCCAGAAGTTGCAATAAGCATTTTTGATTTATCTCGAGTAGTACTTTGAACTGACACCTCTTTACCTGGGAATTGAGCTTCTAAATACGCATAGAGGTTTTTGTAATAATCATCTCTCCAATAGTTCACGGTTTTATCTACCGTATATGACGTACCAACAAATTTGTGTGATTCTGAATCGAAGATGGCTCCTCCAAAATCGACCTTATTCATTGGATCTCTTTCTACCTCAGTCAACTTTGAAGTTTCCCATTCCATCATGAACAGAACAGACTTATCTAAATCACCTTTGTTCGAGACAAAGTAGCAATTTTTGTTGTCTTCGGTCCAACCGGTTATGTAGGCTGATTCTTGAACGTTGAAGTCGTAAATTGGGGTGAGTTTATTGTTTCCATCCACTTTATACAATGTGGTATTTCCTTTTTCATCCGTTTTACTCATAGCACGCATGTTTTCATTCCAATCGAAATCAAATCCTGTTATGCGATCAGTGTTTTTGTACAACAACTTGGTTTTTCCCGTTGAGATTGAAAGTTCATACAAGTCGTGCCAAGCCGGATCACGGTCGTTTAATCCAACATACATAATATCCGGATTCTTCTTACTTACCAAAAAAATCTGTGCAGCAACATTTTTCATTGGAGTCAAATTTCTCGATACGGGAAGTGGACTTGCCGCCGATTTAGAATTGGGATCAACCGCAAAAACATTCATGTTTTCATCGCCATCATTGTCTTTAACATATAGTATGTATTTGCTATCGTAAGTCCAGAAATAACCATAAAGCGGTCTCTTGCTATCGGTGATTGGTCTTGCTTTCTCAAAAGGCTCATCAAATCCCTTAATAAAAACATTCATGATTCCCTTATGCTCTTTCATAAATGTTATATACTTGCCGTTTGGGCTAATTTGACCTCCAGCTATTTCCGGATTGCCAAAGAAAAGATCACGGTCTAGCAGTGGAACCGTTTGTGCATTTGTCAAAAGTGAAGAGCTTACCATAAGCGCAAAAAAGAGTAACTTTTTCATTTTTTAATTTAATTAATTCAAATGTAGTTCACATACAATAATGGAATGTAGAAAAAATTGCTCAAAATAAAAGGGACGCTCACGGCGTCCCTTTATAATCTATAGAAAAACTTATTTTGTAAAGCGATCTATCACTTGAGGCGTAACACCTGTAGATGAGAACCCTCCATCATGAAACAGATTTTGCATAGTCACCATGCGCGTTAAATCACTAAATAGCGCGATGCAATAGTCTGCACATGCCAAAGCATCTGCATTACCAAGTGGAGACATTTCGTCAGCAAAACTTATAAAGCCATCAAACCCCTTCACTCCTGAACCTGCAGTAGTAACTGTTGGTGATTGTGAAATAGTATTGATACGAACCTTCTTCGCAGATCCGTAATGATATCCGAAACTTCGAGCTATACTTTCAAGTAAGGCTTTTGCATCTGCCATATCAGAATAATCTGGAAAAGTTCTTTGAGCTGCTATATAACTCAATGCTACAACACTACCCCACTCATTAATAGCATCTTTCTTATAAGCCATGGCCAACATTTTATGAAGAGAGACTGCACTAACATCCATGGATTGTTTGTACCATTCATAATTTAAATCTGTGTAATGCTTTCCTTTTCGAACATTTGGAGACATTCCTATACTATGCAATACAAAGTCTATCTTCCCGCCAAAGTGTTCTACTGATTTATCAAATAGATTTTCTAAATCTGCTTCATTCGTTGCATCAGCCGGAATGATTGGAGCATTAATTTTTTCCGCTAACCCATTTATTTCACCCATTCTCATTGCAATAGGCGCGTTGGTCAATACAATTTCTGCACCTTCTTCTGCGGCTCTTTCAGCGACCTTCCATGCAATACTCATGTTATTCAAGGCTCCACTGATTATACCCTTTTTACCTTTTAAAATTTGAGACATTTGATTTGGTTTAGGAATCAAAAATACATCTTTTCTTGCATCTTCAGATTGAATATACCCTTGCTTTCCACAACCACATGTTCATTCTCTTTGAAAGAATAAATTTCAACAATACAGCAGCGCAAGAAAAATTAGATTTTATTCGTTTCTAGTATGTCAAGCTTGCCATTTAAAATTGAACTTAATTAAATTCTAATTTTCGCGATTCATTTACCAACTATGATTGTACACGTAATTGCAGACCATACCAATAAAGACAGTTCGTTTTCAAAAGTTCTTATTGATTTTTTGAATAAACAACAAGGGCCGGTTATGTATGAAAAACATTTTTCAGATGATCCACTAGAATACTTTTCCGTTCCAAAATATGACACACAAATTCGAAGTTCATTAATAACCAAATCTCAGGTAGCAGTAAAGCAGCGAAGTGCTTATGGTGTGGCCAAACAATTCGCTGAAAAAAACAAATTGAGTCACCAAGATGTCATTATAGTTTTAACAGCTGCTGACATTCCAGCCAAAGGCTGGTCTGGTTCACTTACAGAAGAGGCCTCGATGTATTTCATAAATATTAATAAATGGGACAGTGTATTTGAGTCATATGCAACACAGAATCAAAGGAAATTGAATACAGATATATTAGATAATACGAGCATTGACCATGCATTAAGCAGTAGCTTTCTTCCAGTTGGTTTTGAGTTGTTAAGTTTTGCTTTTATGCAATTCATTCCAAGCATGTATTTTACACATGAGCTTCATCCGAATTATTGCCTATTTCACTATGCAACAAAGAAGAGTGATTATATAGATAGGTTTAGATCTGCGGACGTATGTCCATATTGCACCAATGAGTTGGAGTCACATGTGAATTCGTTAATGTTAGATCAATTGCATCGCAGGTTAGATGAACTAAGGAAGATCTGGAAAATGATGAATAACAGTTATGCGAAACAAAATCCTTTCACTCTATATATGGATAATCAATCCTATCAATTTTTCATTCCAGAGCTCAACATTGAATTGCCCTTCACTCCAGTTGAAAAAACAGTTTATTCTTTTTTCTTTGATCATCCCAATGGAATTAAATTCCAGGATTTTCCTCAATATTTAGAAGAGCTCACTGAACGGTATTTGAAATGCACCAGAAGAACAGATTTCTCAGAGTGTACTCAACGCATGAAGCACCTTGTTCTGAACACGAATGATAGTCTGAGTCAAGCAGTTTCCAAGTTAAATCGAAAAATTAGACAGACCATTGGCGAGCGACATGCACAAAACTTTCTAATCTCCGGACAATCAGGAGAAATTCGAAAAATCAATTATGTTTATGATATCAATGACCGAAATTCAATTGATTCAATTGAATAGGCTTTAACAAAAATCCTTTCACTTGTGCATACGCTTTTGCGCGCTGTTCATCTTCAGGATCATTTGAACTACTTACAACGTAAATAGAGCTTGCAATATCTGCATTTTCCTTATTCAATTCATCAAGAAAATCCCATGCATCCCAAATGGGCATATTAATATCAAGCAAAATAATTTGAGGAAACTCCGCTGTACCAAACAATTGGCTTAGACCTTGAAAGGCCTCTTTTCCGTTAGAAAAAAATGAAATTTTATCAAACTTACCAGTAGCCTCAATCAATAACCGCGTGGTGTATACACAGATCGGGTCATCATCAACAATACAAATATGATTATTCTGAGCCATTTTTAAAACTTGCCGTAAATGTACTTCCAATTCCTTCTGTACTTTCAACTTCTATTTTCCCTCCAATTGCTTCAATTTGGTTTTTGATCATAAATAATCCTATTCCTCTTGAATCCTTGTGTTCATGAAAAGTCTTGTACATGCCAAACATCTTTCGTCCGTGTTTCTCCAAATCAATTCCCAGACCGTTATCAATAAATGAGACATGAACGTATTCTGAAGTCACTTCCGTTTTTATTCGAATGGTCGATTTTTGTTTTTTCGAATCTGAATATTTAATTGCGTTCGTTAATAAATTTAAAAGTACACTGTCTACATAGGCCTGAATTCCAAGTATGGACTGATGCTCTTCTATTGGATCTAATTCAATGAAAACATTATTATTTGAAGCTAAAGCCTGAACAGAATCAATGGTTTTAATTAACACGTCCTTTATTAATATTACTTCAAGTGTACCTTGCTTATTGGTAATCATGAGCGCTACCTCTGACAAGTGATCAACAGTTTCCAACAAGTTAGTTGACGATTTACTTAGCATGTTTATCACCTCATCTTGAATTGAATCTCCGTATTTCGACGCAATAATTCCAGTTAAAACTTGAATATTCGCAGAGTGAGAACGCAAATTATGTGAAACAATATGGGCAAAATTCTTGAGCCTTAAATTTTGATTATTCGTCAGATTGAAAAGCAGCTCTTGCTCTTCCTCATATTTCTTCTTTTCAGTAATATCATTTTCGATGGCTATGTAACCATAAACTTGATCTTCTGCATTGAAGAGAGGAACAATATTCAGTGCTAACCAATATTCATTTCCGAACTTCCCTCTATTGAGCACCTCTATATTAACTACGGCTTCGTGTTTATCTAATTTTTCACGTATAAATTCTGTAACAACTGAATTTGTCTTTTCAAATTGAAACATTCGAGGTGTTCTACCAATAATTTCATCACTGCTGTATCCTGTTAATTTCAGCACACTGTCATTAACCCATTGTATTCTCTTCTCAGCATCTGTTATGATTACACAGTTGGTGGTAGATTTCGCCACTAAGGATAGCTTTTCTAATTCTTCCGTTCGAATCCGAATTTCCTCTTCCAATCCATCTGTAAGTTGCTTATTTCTGTTTCTTGCCTCAATCAGATTTGATTGTAATTCTAAAACTGATTTTGAAAGTTCACCTACTTCATCTTTGGAAATTTTAATATGAGAATCAAGCTCATAATTACCTTCACTTAATTGATTCGTTAAAACTTTCAATTGATAAATTGGTTTCGACAATCTTTTCGCGAACAAATAAAAGGCAAGCAAGGAAATTACCATAAAAATGCCCAATGCGAGATAAATAGGTTCTTGCTCTTTGCTTATTAATTCAACCAATTTTTCATTGGCATAGCAAACAATAATGCGACCAGACAACGTTTCGGTTTGAAATGGCGCTTCGCTGTAAAAATATTTTACAGTATCTTTTAGTGTTAGTCTTTTTGAATCTATGTCTGCGGGAAAAGAAGCCAATATATTGGCATCGCCCGAAAGTGAATCTTCAGCAATTACTGCTACAAATTCAAACTCTTGCTTTTCAGACGCAAAATCAATTGTCTTTTTTAAACCAAAAAAATCATCACTATTCAATGATAATTCAACACCCAGAGCAACTGTTTCTGCTAACTCTCTAATTTCTGTTTGTTTCGAATTTTGATAAAAAACTCTTTGTTGAGTTGGGTAATAATAACCAACAAAAAGAATTACAGAAACCATGGCCAATGAGAATGGCAACCAAATTCGAAATGATATAGTATGAAAAAAACTCAAGGCTGAACATTTAGAATCAGGTAATTTGGAATCTCCGATTGTGGAAGATTCACAACCGCAATTGCACCTTTGTTGTATTTTACGAATTGCAATGCATCTTGCGGGCTATCAACAAAAACCGGGGGATTTGCTCTACCCTGGAAAACCAGTGATAGCCAGAATTTTTGCATTCCTTGTACCGAAGTGCCTAAAATATTCTTGGCAAATTCAAAAGCAAAAGGCGATTTTGATCCCGGCAGCACAACAACAACAGATGCACCATTGCTCCAGGAAGTCCATTCACCTTTAAAAACACTTTTCACTTCTCCCTTAGAAAAACTTTTCTTTGGAACATCATTTCCAATGAGCACATAGCCGGAATTCCAACTTTGCCCCAAAGCATTGGCTGAAAGACAAAGCATTAGGACAAAAGGAAGGTATATTTTTTTAAAATCCATAAGCCAATTGAAATCTGAGGGTGAAGTATGGATCGTACAATACGGTGTGATTATCATGCGAATGAAGCATACGATCGTATTCCGCTTGTAATTTTAATTGCAGGTGATAGTTAAATTGATATCTGTACCCCACTCCTGCCTTCATTCTGCCCATATGATAGGTGTGAAGATCGTTATTCGCAATTTGAATTATATCTGCGTAAACAAAGGGAGTGTGAATTTCCTTGATTGGCAAACCAACATAAAGATATTGTGCAAAGTTGTTCGCTCTACCTAGAGAGTCAGTTCGTGTAGAGTTGAACGTAGTCTCATTTAATATTTCAAACTTAGGTCCGAAATATGCCAAGGAAAAGCTAGCTAATTCATAATCCAATGGCCCTTTATAAAGCTCCCCGTTGTAGTGAGGGTAAACAGAAGAATGACCGCTATGTGCCCCATAAACACTATTTGGCAAATACTCATAGTAATATGATAGTCCTATTCTCAGATCATCAGCTGGCTTAATATGAATTGAGGCGATTACCGGTGTATGCCAGTCGGTATGAGCGGCATCGGTAGAGGCAATTCCATTTCCAACCATGAAGTCATATCCAAATTTCATTTTACCCAAATTCTGACCTTGAAACTGAAGACCTAAAGTGTGTAATGGAATAAGATATGAGAACGCCATGGGACGATCTACAGTAGGAAAAAACAAACGACCATGATGATAAACATCATTCCAATAGTTCAATGGGGTATGAACTTTACCCGCAATAATACTGTGGTTACCTTTAATATTGAATTTAACTAAAGAACGTTCAATACTTGGTAAATAGTTGGTAGATGAACTCCCATTAAATCGGATCACATACTCTCCTAAAAATGAAATTCGATTTGAGAGTTTCGAATTCACAAAAAAATCATGTTCTCCTAATGTGAAAAAAGAATTGATTTGTTTGTTGTTGTTAAACTGGTATTCGGTGTGGCCAAAACCATTAAATTGGGTTACTCTCTCTTGAGACATCAAATGTCCAAGGCTTAAAAAGCACGTAAAAATTAAGACAAAAGAACACTTTTTTTGCATTCCCAAATATAGGAAAAATCAACGTAAACAAAAATCCTCTTCGAATTATATAGTGCAAATCAAGTATATCTAACCACTTTTCCAAGTCTCACAAATCCGTACAATTGAATGCCTAGTTCTTTGCAAAAATCAATTGCCAATGAGGTTGGTGCACTAACAGCAACAATAACTGCAAGATTTGCTTTGAATGCTTTTGCCACTATTTCGTAAGAAACCCTACTTGTTACAACCAATATTCGTGCTTGGGATAATAAATTTCTTTGAAACAAATCGCCAATGCATTTGTCAACTGCATTATGCCTTCCTACATCTTCGGCCGAGATTAATAAACTTGAATCTTCACTGTAAATACCTGCTGCATGAACAGCACCTGTTTCGTTAAAAACGGTTTGGGCCGACCTTAACTTTTCAATTAGCTCTTCTGGTCTAAATTCCTTGCTATTAGCACT
This sequence comes from uncultured Chryseobacterium sp., assembly GCA_964430305.1. Classification (GTDB taxonomy): domain Bacteria; phylum Bacteroidota; class Bacteroidia; order Flavobacteriales_D; family Sanyastnellaceae; genus CAIZGX01. The sequence goes on along the minus strand of CAYSEX010000004.1, from coordinate 57,690 downwards.
TAATGCCTGACCGCTTATGGGCTCAAACGATGTTTTTCCACATATTCCGCAAGCGGTTACACTCAACAAGCTCATTGAATTGACTCTGTTCTGCAACAACTTTGTTTCAACAAAAACTTTTAAAATATTTTTATCCGTTGAAACTTCTATTGAAACCAAATCATCTGTAGATTTTAGATACCCTTCTGTAAACAAAAGTCCCAAGGCCCATTCTCTTATTTGCGAAGGAGAACACATTGAAACCGTGAGTTTCTCATTGTTCAAAATAAGTTGAATTGGAATTTCAACAGCTACCGCATCATAAATGAGGTTGTCATTTTTCAGAACTTCATATGGAAGCCAATCCTTCATTAAGATAGGCCTGAGACTACACCATTTGAATCTATGTCCATATGTTCACTGGCAGGAATTGCGGGTAAACCAGGCATTCTCATCATATCTCCTAATATAGGAATGATGAAACCGGCACCCACCGCAAATTCAAATTCACGAACCGTTACAACGAAATTTTCCGGTCTTCCAATTTTTGATTCATCATCTGAAAACGACTTCTGCGTTTTGGCCATGCATATAGGCAGGCTGCTTAAACCCAATCGGTCTATGGTTCGCAAATTGGTCTCAGCCTCTTTCGTGTAATTCACGTGAGTAGCACCATAAATTTGAGTTGCTAAGACATGAATTTTCTCTTTCACAGGAAGATCATTATGGTATAATCGATTGAACTTATTTTTACCTGACTCTAATGATCGAATTACTCCTTCAGCCAAATTTGTCATACCCTCACCACCGGAGGCAAATCCTTTTGCAACAATAGCTTCTACCCCCATTTCTGCACAAGACTTTATAACAAATTCAATTTCTTCATCTGTATCTGTTGGGAAATGATTAATGGCAATTACCGGATTTATTCCAAACTTGGAGCAATTTTCAATATGTCTTTGAAGGTTAGCGAATCCGGCCTTTACTCGAGATAAGTCTGCCGTGTTGTATTCTTCTTTCTTTGCTCCTCCGTGGTGACGAAGCGCTCGAATAGTTGCCACAAGCACTATGGCATGAGGTTCAATTCCGGCTGCTCCACATTTGATATGCATAAATTTTTCAGCGCCAAGGTCTGCGCCAAATCCCGCTTCTGTGACCACATAGTCTGCTAATGACATTCCCATTTTCGTGGCTAAAATGGTATTTGTACCTTGGGCAATATTTGCGAACGGACCGCCATGTAATATGGCTGGATTACCTTCAAGGGTCTGCACAAGATTTGGTTTTATAGCATCTTTTAACAGCAAAGCCATTGCTCCCTCAGCTTTCAGATCGCGGGCATAGATTGGCTTTCTATCAAATGTAAAACCAACGAAAATATTCCCTAGTTTTTGCTTCAAGTCATCTATTGAATTACTCATGCACAAAATGGCCATGACTTCCGAAGCTGGTGTTATATTGAACCCATCTTGTCTCGGAATTCCGTTTGCAGTGCCGCCTAGGCCAATGGTGATGTTACGCAAAGCACGGTCATTCATGTCCATGACACGCTTCCAATAAATCTGTCTTGGATCTAAACCTAAATTGTTTTGTTTGTTTTGAAGGTTATTGTCAATCAACGCGGCAAGTAAGTTATTTGCCTTTTCAATAGCGGCAAAATCGCCTGTGAAGTGTAAATTAATGTCCTCCATTGGTACAACCTGTGCATATCCTCCACCCGCAGCACCACCTTTGATTCCGAACACAGGACCTAATGAAGGTTCTCTTAAAACCACCACAGATTTCTTACCTAATTTATTTAATCCTTCATTCAGGCCTATTGAAGTAGTTGTTTTTCCCTCTCCTGCAGGTGTTGGGGTAATGGCTGTCACGAGAATCAATTTTGATTTTTGAACGGATTGCTCATTAATCAGATTTAAAGGCAGTTTAGCCTTGTATTTACCATAAGGATCAATCTCATTTAAGTCAATACTCAATTTTGAAGCAATTTCATTGATGTGCTTCATTTCGCACTTTTGTGCAATTTCAAGGTCTGAAGGAAAACTCATTTTTTTCTCAATTTGTACAATAATCCGAAGTTTATTTCCTTAATTCGCAATAACAAATAAGTATATATGAACATACCTTTTTTAACTTCTCTTCCAAACCAAACTCGAAATATTCTTGGCTTGGGATTGCTTGCTTGTATGCCCATTTTGGGTCAAGCCCAGCAAGCCGACATTAAAACGCAATGGCAACATGCTGATTTCAAAACTGACGGCATACCAGGTGTAAGCTCATTCAAAGCCCATGAATATATGAAATGGAAAGGCAAGCAGCCTTCTAAAGTTGTAGTCGCAATTATTGATAGCGGTACAGAAACATGGCATAAAGACTTGAAGCAAAACATTTGGACCAATACTGATGAAGTACCAAACAACGGTATTGACGATGATAAAAACGGATATATTGACGATGTGCACGGTTGGAGTTTCATAGGTGGAAAAGATGGTGATGTTGCTCAAGACAATCTTGAAATAACCCGCATTTACAGAACTCTTCACCCGAAATTCAATGGAAAAGATGCGGCGTCAATCTCGTCCGCTGATCAAAAAGACTATGCCTTGTATATGTCAATTAAAGAAGATTTCGAAAGTCGAGTGGCAAACATGGAACAGGAGCAGGCGCAGGTTAATCAATTTATTGTAATGGCCAATGCTGCTTTTGATCAATTGGAGAGTGTTCTTGGCAAAGAGTTCACTCCGGAGCAATTGGCAAAATATGAACCTAAAACAGATACTGAAATTCAGAATAAAGCAATTGCTGAGCAGATTGGTGGATCTCGAGCTGTAATTGAAGAAATTAAAAATTATTACTCTGGTCAATCCAATTACATGTACAATTTGGAATTTGACCCAAGAGGAATTGTTGGTGACAATTACAATGACCCTAGAGAGCGTTATTATGGTAATAATCACATTGATGGCCCTGAGGCTCTTCATGGAACACACGTTGGCGGAATTGTTGGTGCGGTTCACAACAATGATGGAATGGATGGAATTTGTAATACCGCAGAATTGATGATTATTCGTTGTGTTCCTGATGGTGACGAGCGAGATAAAGACGTTGCCAATGCCATTCGCTATGCGGCAGACAATGGAGCGCGAGTTGTGAATATGAGTTTTGGAAAAGCTTTTTCGCCGTACAAATCAGTTGTAGACGAAGCCATTCAATATGCTGAGTCTAAAGGTGTCTTATTAATACATGCTGCTGGAAATGATAGCAAAGACACGGATGTTAAACCCAATTTCCCAACTCCAAAATATGACAATGGAAAAACATGCAGTACTTGGTTGGAAATTGGTGCTTCAAGTTCATCAATTGACCATCTCGCTGCAGATTTTTCAAATTACGGAGATGAAACGGTAGACATTTTTGCACCTGGAGTTGACGTGTATGCTACGGTTTTGAATAATGAGTTTGCGCCACTTAGTGGAACAAGTATGGCCTCACCTGTTACCGCGGGAGTTGCTGCTGCTATTTTATCTTATTATCCTAATCTAACCGGTGCTCAGGTTCGAAGCATTATCATTGAATCTGGTGTAAACTACAAGAAAAAGAAAGTGGTTATGCCTGGTGATGGGCAAACAAAAATCAAATTCGGAAAATTATCCAAAACGGGTAAAGTTGTGAATCTTTACGAAGCTATAAAGCTTGCTGAGAAAATGTCGAAGTAAAATTCGATACAAATAAAAAAAGCCCTTCGGGGCTTTTTTTATTTAAAGTCCATTACACAGGTATACTTGTAGGTTTTGTGAGCAGCAACTTTGACTCCAATGAGTTTGAAATATGATGTGAAAATAATGTTTCGGTGTCCTGCATTGGGGTCATTATAATCAACCAGCATTTGCATGACAATATCAACTGCCTTATTAAAACCATAACTACAGCATTCTGAGCTATATCCACCTTTGCAATTCACTCTACCGGTTGCTACCTTTCCTAGTTTTCCTGATTCAATGGCCCAACATTTGGCAATATCGTACATTGTTGAGTCGAATTGCAATGGGTTGAGGGGGGACATCTCATTTAACTTTTTCGCCAATGCGTTTTTCGATTTTGCGTATTCCGGACCAAAAGTATAGCCTAATTTTTTTTCATCATATTTCATCACTACGTGTTTTGCATACATTTTCGGATACATACGCGCAAGGTTAATATGGGTAATTACAGCTTTCTCATCAACAGAAAGAAAAGCCATTGATTTGGCTGTAGATGCTGAATCAATTTGACTTTTAGTGAATCCTGTAACGGTTATCTGCCCTCTTAATACACCAGGAAGCAATGCAATTAATAAGAGAAAAAGTAAATTTTTAATCATGGCCTAAAAATACTTCAAACAATCAAAGATTGATTATTTGACATTTATCAAGCAACCATTCAAAAAAAAATCGTTTCTTTACTGAAACCAAAACCGAATCTTCCTGTGTTCAAGAAAGTGATTCTTAGTTGTTTATTGCTCCTGTTTGTAGTAATCTCAAACGGACAAATAACCATTACGCCAGGTGGGACACCAGCAACAATCATTTCCAATCTAGTTGGAAGTGGCATTCAAGTTTCAAATGTTGTGATCAACTGTGGACCAACGGCATACGGAACGTACTCAGGAAATTTAGGGGCTGGTGGTGTTGGATTATCGAATGGAGGAATTGTCTTAACCACGGGCTCTGCCGCAGGAGCCGATGGTCCAAACGGATCAGGTTCAACAAGTACAGCTGTTCCCGGTTATGATTTTGCTGATCCACAATTAACCACCCAACCTGGAGCTGGGAATCCTCCGCCTTCGAATGACAATTGTGTTTTGGAATTTGATATGATACCCGCATGCGGTTCATTGAATCTTTCTTTTGTTTTCGGATCTGAGGAATACCCCGAGTTTGTTACAGGCTCATTCAATGACGGATTCGGAATATTTGTGAGTGGACCGAACCCAGCAGGTGGTACTTATAACAATTTCAACATGGCCCGTTTAACTAATGGTCAGCTGGTAAGTATTGATAATGATAATGCAAACGTTAATAGTGGTTACTACAATACCAACAATACTGGAATTATGCAGTACGATGGTTATACAGATGGTCTGCAGGCAACAATTAATACAACTCCATGTGCCTCCTATCACGTGAAAATTATCATTGCAGATGCTGGTGACCAAAGTTGGGATTCAGGCCTATTTTTAGGGTATCAAAGTTTTCAATGCGCCACTCCCCCGTTTACCGTTACTCCATCCATTACGGGAGCTGTTTGCGGTCCAAATGGTGCGGCCTCTATAAACGTTGCTGGGGGTGTTGGTCCCTTTTTATACTCTTGGACAGGTGTTACAGGTCAGCCCACAAATGGAACCTCTATTTCCAATGTCAATGCGGGAAGTTACAGTGTAACCGTAACGGATCAAGGACTTTGCAACGCAACCTCTACTACACAAATTGTAGTTCCGAATAATCCGGTCCCTCCTGTACTTTCGCCAGTCACTGCGCAAGCATCTTGCGGATGCAATGGCAGTATCAATTTGAACATTTCTGGAGGAGTAGCTCCATATAATATTGTTTGGACAGGCGGACTCACTGGCAGTAATCCAACGAATCTTTGTCCCGGAAACTACTCTGTCACTGTAACAGGCGCAAATAACTGTTCCGTAACACAAGCATTTAATATTACAAATACACAGGCCATTGTTACAGCCTCCGCAGTAGTTCCAACTTTTTGTGCAGGTGGTAGTACGACCATTACAGCGGTGAATGGTGCCAATTATGTTTGGTCACCTTCAAATGGCTTGAGTACAACAAGTGGTGCAACTGTAACTGCCAATCCAGTTGTTTCAACAACGTATACTGTAACCTCAACATTGAATGGATGTGTTCAAACGGTTAACGTACCAATTACAGTAAATCCACTTCCTGTCCTCACATTAAATAACCCTACTATTTGTGCTGGAGAAACTGCAACTTTGACTGCTACCCCTTCCGTTCTTGGCGGTGGTAACATTGTTTGGTCTCCGGTAGGATTAATGGGCAGTTCAATCACTGTATCCCCGACTTCAACTACAACATACACTCCCTTCTATTTTGCAAATGGATGTGGAAATGTTCCTGTTCAAGCTGTTGTTACAGTGAATCCTATTCCATCTATTACTGTTACAGACGATGTCATATGCAATGGCGAATCGGCTTCAATTACTGCAACTCCAGATCTTGTAGGAGGTGTTTTCAATTGGTCCACCACAGAGCAATCAGCTACCATTTCACCTTCGCCCACCAGCACTACAACCTATGATGTTACTTATACTTTGAATAATTGCACAAGTCCAAGTGTTACCTCAACAGTTATTGTTAACGCTCTGCCAACCACAAGTATTTCTGCAAGCTCTCCCGTATGCGAGGGTGCTACGCTTGAGCTTTTCTCAGGAAATATTGCTGGCGCGATTTACAACTGGTCGGGACCAAACTTATTTACCTCTGTAGATCAGAATCCGGTTATACCTAATGTTACAACTGCTGCAAGTGGTACCTATTATTTAACCATAACCGCAAACAATTGTTCTTCTGACTTCAACATTGACGTTGTTGTTGATGCACAAACTCCGTCTTTAATTGACAACACTGGTCCACACTGTGTAAGTGCTGCGTCTCTTGATTTAACCTCTCCGAATGAGCCCGGTATATGGGGGGGACCCGGAATTACTGATATCAACGAGGGTGAATTCGATCCTGCTACAGCAGGGGCAGGAGCACATATTGTTTCTTTTGATAGTGATGCATATTGTACCGCTCTATCTACAATGACCATTGATGTTTTTACTCAATATGATGCTACCATTACACAACCTTCACCAATTTGCAACAATGCTTTACCATTAACTCTTTCTACGGTTGACTCGAATGGTATGTGGACTGGCACCGGAGTCGATGCGACCGGTACAATCACTCCTTCCAACCTATCACCTGGTTTTTATTCTGCTATTTATGAAATTTCGGGGTTGTGCGGAAATATTGATTCCATTTCTTTTGAAATTTTAAATGTTCCTGACGGAACCATTACTCCTGCCAGCCCTTTTTGTCAATATGATCTGCCTCAAAACTTAACCGCTAATACTCCGGGAGGCACATGGAGCGGCCCAGGAATAACAAGTTCTTCCAATGGAACATTTGGAAATACAAATACGCCCGAAAACACGTACACCATTACCTACACACTTGGAGGACAATGTGGAGGTTCATGGAATACCAATATAATCGTGTACGAGAACATTGATGCGACCATCAATAATGCCGGACCCTTCTGCGAAAACGAGCCTATTTTCAACCTCACAACATTGAATGCTGGAGGTGTTTGGAGTGGCACGGGGGCAATAACGGCTAACGGAGTTATTGATCCCGGGACTCTTGGACCCAATACCTATACATTCAATTATGACATCAACAACAACGGTTGTTTAACGCATGATGAAATTGACATTGTCATACATCCACTTCCGATAGTTTCTTTCGATGCTGATATTTTAGCGGGTTGTGCTCCTCTCTCCGTATCATTCCAAAACACCTCTGTAACTGCAAGTACAAGCTGTGTATGGTGGGCGAATGGTCTACCAATAGGAAACGGATGTAGCAATTTCAATTATACATTTAATGATGTTGGTTGCTTTGATATTCAACTGACCAATACAGATGGCAACGGATGCAGTAGTAGCACGAGTGTGGCAGATTACATCTGCACCGTTAATCCACCCGTTGCTTCTTTTACATGGTTCCCTACAACTCCTGCTACTGTTGATCCAGAAGTAACTTTCACAAACCTTTCTTTGGGAAATCTGATAAACAATTGGACCATCAATGGTCAAACCAATACAGAAATAAACCCAATTTACTTTATGCCATCAGACATTGCTGAAACGTTCGATGCTTGCCTTTCAGTTGAGGGATTATATGGCTGCACAGATCAAGTATGTTACACTATTACAGTTGACAGAGAAGAATTCATTTTTGTTCCGAATTCGTTCACTCCAGATCAAGATGGTATCAATGATGTTTTTATGCCCGTCATGTCTGGTATTGATGAAGAAAACCCGAGCTACTACCTTGCGATTTATAATCGTTGGGGAGATTTAATTTTCGAAACTACCGATTACAAAAAAGCTTGGACTGGTAATGTGCATGATGGAGATTACTACGCACAAGACGGTGTCTATCTCTGGGTATTGAAAGTGAAATTAAGTGAAAGTGACCTTACACGAGAAATGCAAGGCCACGTTACTTTGGTTCGCTAATTAGAAGTTTATTTTTAATCCAGCAGATAAACTATACAACTCGGGGCCTTTGTTTTCTTTGAACACATTAAGCAAACCCGATTGAAAATACCACGTCATAACATCGCCGAATCCAAAATCCGCGTATAAGTCAACCTGAAATGGATTCAATCCATAATTACCTTCTAAACGTTGTTTTTTCTTTTCGCCGTCTTGTTCCCATTTGTAATAGGCATTGCTGCCAATAAGATAGCTTCCAATACAACCTATACTTGAGTGAAAAGCGGTATAATCACCATCACTATCTTTTTTCAACTTCCCATTGAATTGAAAAATAAATGGCACTTGTATATAGTTTGCATTCAGTGTACTTCTCTTGTAATTCGGGATAACTCCTGTAATAAATGACAGAGAATCTTGTTCTTGCAATTTATACTCCTTATTCAATGCAATAGAATTGAATTGGAAACCCAGTCCGGTGCAAATTCGCAAATGACTTTTATCCAAATCCCATGTAGCATTCAATACATTGAAGGCAACAAGAGAACTAACATTGCGTCTGCTAGTATTACCTAACCAACCCTCAGTTTGAATTTTTTCATTTTCATCCATGAGATACAAGAACCCATAGCGGAGACCGCTAAACCCGTACCAAGGAAAATCTTTCATGTTCGGTTTTTTGTTACCATTGGGCATTTGTATCACTGCGGAGGAATCTGGATAAATATCAATTTTCATTTGTCCAATTCGCAATCGCAAAGTGTCATCGCTTTTAGGTTGAATGGTGGTATCCCTGACTTCTTCTATGGAATTTGCCATGGCATTTGAATGATAAGTCAAAGCCGCTAAACATAGAATTGATAAAAACTTTTTCATAAAATTGAATTATAAGTGAATTGATTTTCCCTTGTAGGCTATTTGAATGTAATCCTCCTCTTCGTTATTCTTTGACCTGATCTTCTTCCAAACTTTCTTTGCTTTTTGAAGAAAAGACGTTCGATTTTCCCATTCCGATTTCAACCAAGATTTCACAGTAAGATACTCTTCTGTTTCTACAACCGCCATTTCCTCAAGCACCAAATTTTGCTTGAGCCCTTGAATAGAATCTTGTGCACACAACATTGAATCTTCTTTTGCCAATGTGATTGAGCTTTCGTTTATGTCTACATAAGTTGTTCCTTGATATTGCGGGAGTCCCAAATTAGGCCACCACGACCCGTTGCTCCATTCCCATGGATTAAGATAAACTTGTCCACCACAACCGTAGAAGGGGAAATTGGATAAATAAATTGGATCCCATTGAAATGAAGGCCAATCATAAATAATAGAGTCAGCAGCAAGTTTCGGTGCGTATGCACGAATGGATAAAAGACTATCTAAATTGCAAGGCTTTACATTTTGAATTGAAGGCTGTTGTTCTTGAGTTGCAGCCACTTGATTCTGCTCTGTATACAATTGAGAAATTAAAAAAAATAACAAGATTGCAGAAGCGGCTGAGGCTCCAATCCAATAGACCAATTGAAGCGCACTTGTTTTCTTTAACACAGCCTTCACCTCACTGTTTAAATGAGTTGCAGCGCCCTCTCCTTTGAGAATTTTTGAGATCTCCTCGTCAGTAAACGCCTCTTTCCGAAGATTTGATTTGTGGGGAAAGGATATGTTTTCTCTTGGCACTTTCATTTTATCCAATGTTCAGTTATGTATGATTTAAGCTCTGCCCTTCCTCTGTGCAGATAAACTTTGACTTGACTTTCAGAGATTCCTGCAATTTCCGCAATTTCAGAGTAAGCGTAATCTTCATAATCGCGAAGTAATATAAGTTGTTGCTGAATTAATGGCAATTGCTGAAGGCCTTGATCAATTAGGTTTTTTAATTCTTCACTGTGGTCCTGTTCAACCGACGCTAAAACTGGATTGTAATCTTTTCTCAACTTCTCTTTTCTGCTCCAATCGATCATTCCGTTGTAGGTAGATCGAAACAGATATGACTTCGCTTTTTCAAATTCTACATTCTCACGTTTCAACCACAGTCGTTCAAAAACATCTTGAACCAAATCTTCCGCCAATGCCGTATCTCTGAGCAATTTCAATGCGTAGGCATATACACGATCTGAAAAAACATCTACACACGCGTTGAACTCTTTGATTGTCATAATTCAAAAGCAAGACGCTGTAGAATTAAAAAAGTTACACGTGATTGGTCGAAAAAAATTAAGGCTTTACCTCATTGCCGTTTACATCAATTGTAATCCATGGGCTGTCCGATTCCTTTTGAACCTGAGCTTTACCTCCGGAAAATGCCTTAACATTGAAATATATACATGGTATTACCTCTTTTCCTGCCTCATCCACAAATCCTTTTTTTCTTCCTTCAGGAAAGTTAATGCTCACAATCATTCTTCCATCAACATAACGACCGTCAATACCATCATACTTGCATGGCAAAATTAGTTTTCCCGAAGTGTTGACCCTTCCCGATTTTCCATTTTTCTTCACATTGGAAAGCCCGCGGTTGAAGTCGCCTGTTTGCTCGTACTCGAAAGGTGTTGTTACTTGACCTAGTTTATTTAGATGACCCCACAAATTGTCTTTTTTCGCAATGACATACCCTTCTTGAAAATTCCCTGCCCAATCGTACTCAAACGGAATAACGATTTCACCTTTTTCGTTGATGAACCCATGCTTTCCATTGAGAACGGCATGTGCTAATCCTTCGCGGTAATATGCAATGCTTTCGAACTGAAAGGGAATAAGCACCGCCCCAGACTTACTTATTATTCCGAATTTACCGTTCAATTTAGTAATGGCGCCTTCACCACTGAAACGAATTTCTGCTTCGTATTGAATGGGAAGAATTTCCTTACCTGCTTTATCAATGATTCCCCACTTACCATCTTTTTGTACTACCGATGATTCCGGACCAAAATCGTTGATACGATCGTAAACTAAAGGAATTACAATTTGACCTTCTTTGTTTATGCAACCCATTTTTCCATCTTTGTAAATGGTTGCTAGACCGCTCGAATAATTTCCAATGCTGCCGTATTCTAATGGAAGGATTTTTTTTCCTTTTTTGTCGAAGCATCCGTATTTCTGATCTATTCCAACAACAAGCAAATCTGAAAAACGCATACTGCGATAGTACCAATCGTCTGCATCGGTAAAAATAACTGGAAGCACTTCTTTTCCGGTCATATCAATAAATCCGTAATGCGTAGGATAGTCACCAAATATTTCTACCCGTGCTACACCATCAAGAAAAGACTCTATTTCGTCATAGATCATGGGAACAATGACTTTCCCTGTTGTATCTATAACTCCATATTTATCATTCGTTCTAAATTTCGCTAATCCATCGCGAAAATCATAAACTCTATATATGTCATTACTGGGGGTATATACTCTTTTTTGAGCATCATATGTACCCTCAATTTGAGATTGCGAGAGGGTGGTATTGCAGATGAGCAATAAAAGTAAAAGGCAATAAAGAGAGAACTTCATGCTGCGAATTAACGCAAAAAAAAAATCATTTCGTTCAACTTATGGTTCAATGAGTAAACGCTGTTCAAATGTGCGGTCATTCAATTTCAATTGAAGTAGATACATTCCGGGAGATTGAAATAACTTCCAATTGTTCTCAACGGCGTATTTGCCTGGCTCAAATTTCCCAAGTTTATCTGAAGCAATACATCTCCCCTCCATGTTGAAGGCTTTTAATCTTGCCTCACAAGCACGATCCGTAGTGAATTCAATTTTGAATTTACCGTTGCTGGGATTGGGATAGATTCGAAAAACGTTTTCGTCCATTATAGCCACTTCGTTGGTATTCGATGTGCTCGACTTAATTAACCAAACCTCGTAGATCTTATTATTCGGCTGACTTTGAGAACCATCATTGATCCAAAATATATTTTGAGCTGATGACTCAATTCCTCCAATGAAATACCCCAAAGAGGCGCTATCATTCGACCAAACCAAGTTATCTATATCAACAACACCATGATTGAATTTGGGCAAATTGGCATGCAAAACCACTTCTGCGCCAGAGCCCAAGAAACCAGGCATTGAGTTCAAATTCACTTCTTCAATCCATTCATTCGCGGCAGTTCTTGTTACACATGAAATTGATTTTGTAAACGGAACGTCTGTATTCTGAGTCAGTTGAAATTGATCATTGAAATAATACTCTGCAATTCCACCCAGAAATACATAGTGCTGTTTATTCAAACTTGTGCTGTATAGGCTTACATTTCCACAGTGGTATTGACTTAACAATTGCGAAAAATTGGCTATTTCGTTATAACCAGAAGCACTGACCTCTATTGAATTTAGCCAAGGCAAATCGGCAAGCGGTTGAAATACACCTGAAAACATGACTACTGTTGTTTCTCCATTACTGTTGAATCCGGGAATGCAATTCAGGTCTCTTCTATGCAGCAAGTTGGCATCAATCCATTCATTTGAATTAAACGATATGCTCCAAGTCCCTTTGTTATTTACTGCGTTAAAACGAATTATTTTTTCATGATACGTTTGGGTAAAACTAGGGCCATTCATGGGATTATAACGGCCTTCGAACCGGTGTCCCCCCATTAAATAAAAGGTATCATCAATCAATTTTAACGCTCCACCTGTAACTGCAAATCGGTCATCGGAAATGGAATAGAAAGCATTTTCAATAGGGATATTCATTTCCAAATTATTCGAGAGCACCTCAAGGTCTACTATGGTCAACTGGCCATAGGTCACATGATCTGCATTTACAGAACTGTAGCCATAACCTCCAACTATAAATAAATAGTTATCCAACTGTGAAAACTGCATGTTGGTTGAACTCAATTGTTCTTGAATGGCTATAGGCAATGTAGACAATGTAAACGGAGACGAGTTCAAACTTGGAAGTGAAACAGTGACGCCAGAAGCATTCATGCCATTTGCTGCAAAAGAAGCAAACGGTTGACGCTGATGCAGACCATCTTTCCTTCCACCAAATAGAAAAATTTGATTGTTCCATTCTCCCACGGCAAATGATTGAAGTTTTATATTTTCAGATACGGCAACTTCACTGAGGTGCACCTGATAGGGAAATTCTTGAGTTGAGGCCATTCCACTCAAAAGAAAAAATAAGCATGAAAGAAAATAAGAAATGGACACGAAAGAAGATTTACACATGGAGCTTAATGTTGAATTTCAGATCGAAAAATAATTCTTTAATCGTTTTTATCTAGTGACTTTGCTCACCTTACAATTGGGCACCAATTAGCCTCCCAATTCCAAAGGTGATGGCTGCCGCTGCCAAACCAAATACGACTTGCCTGAAACCGCTGTACCACACATTTTTTCCCGTGAACAAGGTAATTGCCGCTCCAATACCAAATAATCCCAATGCACTTGCACATGCGCTGAGCGTAATTGCTAGAAAACCCGAGGTGAAGAAAAAGGGAATAACTGGAATAATCGCTCCTGTTAAAAACAGAAAGAATGAAGAATAAGCTGCTTCCATTGCTGAACCTTTCATTTCTTCTTCATTGATTCCCAGTTCCTCTTGAACCAAAAGATCCAAAGCTTGCTCTTTATTTTCCATAATTTGCGCAGCCATGGTTCTTGCCTGTTCTTCAGGAATTCCTTTGGCCATGTATATGAGCGCAATTTCCTGCTCCTCCCCTTCTGGATTAATTTCCAACTCCTCTGCCTCCAACGCCATTTGATTCTCAGATAATTCTTGAGAAGATTTCACACTGATCCATTCACCTAATGCCATAGAAAGAGCGCCTGCAAGCATTCCTGCTAATCCAGTGAGCAATACCGGTCCACTGCCGGCACTTGCGCCTGCTACTCCCATCACCAAACTAAAGTTTGAAACCAATCCATCGTTTCCTCCTAATACAGCAGCGCGAATTGCATTCCCCCCTACGTTCCGATGTCTTTTTTCAAAACGAGCCAAAGAAGAACCCGCAATTTTTTTATTGGCATGCAACAAATTCCGAAGAATTGAAACGTGCGCAGTATCAGAGATGGAATTTTTTAATTCTTGTTCTTTTCTTGCCCGAAGCACTCCAGCAGAAAGACCTTTCTCCGTATCGAGAAGCACACCAAGCACGTAATCGTATCCGAAGATTTTACCAATATTCTTTAGGGTCTTCGCTCGCCCTGAAGGCTGCGGTAAATCTGATTGTGTAAGTCCTTTGCTTTTGAGGAAAGCCAATGCATGACCCATTTCTATTTCGCTCATTTCGCGAAAAACCTTCGCCACATTTTCATCTTCTTCATGCTCTGCTAACAGTGCATATAGAAAAGATGCATCGACCTCTATTTGTATGCTTGACAAATCATGTGACATTACAAACTCCAGTATTTCAGTTTTGAAAACTTGTTACGATACAAACCTTTTAAATCCATGAATACCCCTTCACCATTCGCTAACAAATCTTGGAAATACGTTTCGTCCAAACCAATAAAATTGGTGTGGGCAACTGCTAATATTATGGCGTCATACGCACCCGATTTGGGTTTTTCGACCAGGTTAAAACCGTATTCGTGATTTAATTCTTGAGCATCGGCATGTGGGTCCATTACATCTACGTGAACACTAAAACTTTCTAGTTCCCGAATAATATCAACCACTTTCGAGTTTCGTATATCAGATACATTCTCCTTGAATGTGGCACCCAAGACTAAAACTTTAGCTTCCAAGGCGTTCTTTCCTTGCTCTAAAATTTTCTTTACCGTTTGCTTTCCCACATAGAAACCCATACTGTCATTCACATACCTTGCACTGCTTATTACCTTCGAAAAGTAACCTACTTTCTTTGCCTTGTATACCAGGTAATACGGATCAACGCCAATACAATGACCTCCAACTAAGCCGGGGGTAAATTTCAAGAAATTCCATTTTGTTCCGGCGGCTTGAAGCACATCAAATGTGTTAATGCCCATTCGATTGAAAATCAACGACAATTCATTCACCAAAGCAATGTTCACGTCGCGCTGGGTGTTTTCAATGATTTTACACGCCTCAGCTACTTTAATAGAGGATGCTTTGTAAACACCTGCGTCTACTACCGTCTCATACACTTGAGAAATAATATTCAATGATTCTTCATCGCAGCCACTTACCACCTTCATGATGGTTCGAAGGGTATTGTGTTTATCACCTGGATTAATTCTTTCGGGACTGTAGCCTACTTTAAAGTCAATACCAAATTTCAAACCTGAGAGCTCCTCCAATATTGGAACACAATCATCTTCAGTGCAGCCAGGGTATACGGTACTTTCATACACAACATAATCTCCCTTCTTTAAATTTCTTCCTACCGTTCTAGACGCACTCAACACAGGAGTTAAATCGGGAAGATTCATGTTGTTGATTGGTGTTGGAACAGCCACCACATAAAAACCAACATCTTTCAAATCCGCTTCATTGGATGTGAATACGATGTCACAATTTTCGAAAGCGGAAGAATCTAGCTCCTTTGAAGGATCTATTCCCTTCCGCATGAGGTCAACACGTTCTTGATTGATATCGAATCCTACGACACGAAAATTTTTAGCAAATTCAAGTGCAATTGGCAATCCTACATAGCCTAAACCAACTACGCAAAGCGATTTACTTTTCGACTGAAGTTCCTGAATCATGATTAATAACTTCTTCGTGCCACTTGTGGCCCTGATTTTATATACTTTTCCACTTGCTTGATTTCACTTTTCAACATACCCTTTGCGTCTAAATTCTTCGCTGTTGCAATGTGATTCTTAGCCAATTGAATTTTTCCTTTTGATAGCGATAGTGAAGCCAATTGAAGATATATCATGGCCTTATCCTCATCACGTTTCAAACCCAATTCTAACGCTTTTTTCATGTAACGCTCAGATTCAGCAATGCTATTGGATTGCGCCTCCATACTTCCCTTGAGAAAGTAATAATACCCTCTTTGATTGGGCCAAAGGTCACTTTCTTTGATTTTATCTAACCATTTCTTGGCTTTCTCTATTTTTTGAAGTTGGGAAAAGTAAAATACCATCATCATTCTCGTACTTCGCGTGCAAGCAAAAACTAGAATAGCCGTTGGTATGAGCATGGCAATACCTATTCCCCAATGCCCTGTAGCAAATTCATAACTGGTATAAAATAATGTAGCTCCAGCGACTGCAAATTTGATTATTTTGTTCATGTCTAAAATTGAGGCTACGAAAGTACGAATGAATTAGATTTGTGGAAAATATTGAACACATGAGTAACTTCAAACTAAAATCAATTGCTTGCTCCATTCTGATATTTGGATCTTTCATGTCCAAAGCTCAATTTCTAGCGAATGACACGTTGAATTTCACCACGCTACAAATCACTGAAAAACGATTTGCCGATCAACCGCTGATGAATGAGGGACATACGGTTCAAATTATTTCAAGTGCCGACATACAAGCTTTACCCGTAAAGACAATTGCAGAGGTTTTGACTTATGTGGCAGGAATTGATTTAGACGAACGTGGCGTTTTGGGTGCTCAAGCAGACCTTTCATTGCAAGGAGCGGGATTTGAACAAACTCTATTGTTGGTTAATGGCATTCCAATGCGCGATGCTCAGACTGGGCATCACCTCATGAATTTACCAGTAGATATCAATCAAATTGAACGCATTGAAATTACCTATGGAGCTGCAGGAAGGCTATATGGATCAAATGCCTTAGCGGGAGCCATAAACATTGTAACTAAGAATCCGAATACCTATTCCAGTTCTTTTGAGACTTTTACGGGAATTGCAGATCCCAAAGATAATAATGGCAATGGCAATTCACTCGTAGGCATACAGGCCAATGCCACATGGGGAATGAAAAAAGCGCAGCATGCCATTGGAGTTGGTTTGTTGAAAAATGATGGATACCGATATAATTCTGCCAATACACAATACAAATTGAATTATCAAGGTCGTGTGCATTTGAACAACGGCCATTTTCTTGATATCATTGGAGGAACATTTTTCAATGAGTTTGGAGCCAATGGCTTCTATGCGGCCCCTTATGATGTAGATGCTGTGGAAACTGTACATACATCTTATTTCGCGTTGCAGAGTTCCATCAAAAAAAACAAATGGACTTTGAGACCACTTGCCTATTACCGGTACAATTCGGATCACTATGTATTTATAGCAGATAAACCTGAGGTTTATCAAAATTGGCACTTTGGAACCACGGCTGGTGCTGAATTGCATGCAAGTCAGAAAAACAAATGGGGAAATTTAGGACTTGGAGTTGAATCGAGGGGCGAGATACTTGCGAGTAACAACCTTGGAAAACGATCTCGTTATTATTTTAATACCTATGCTGAACAGCAAGTGAATTTGGGTGACAAAACAACAGTAGTTGCTGGGGTGAATGGTCAATACAAAGCTAGTTCGAATATCTTTTCATTTTTTCCAGGCATTGAATTCAATCAAACCATTTCCAATACAATTCGGGCATATGCGAATTTAGGAACTGGAAATAGAATGGCATCCTTTACAGAAATGTATTATGTTGGGCCAGGTAATATTGGCAATGACTCATTAAACGCTGAAATGGCCCGATATGTAGAAGTTGGCATGAGAAAGTCTGGCAAAATTCAGTTCAATGCAAGTGCATTCTACCGACAAGTGATTGATGCTATTACCTATACACGTGAGACGGGTACAACCGTTTGGGCACCTTCTAATTTTACTTCCGTTGCGTATAAAGGAGCGCAATTCAATGCGGCAATGAAAGTGATGGATAAAACCAACATTAGTTTGAACTACATGTATCTCGATGCTAATTTCTCTCTCGATGAAGGAATTGAAACGAAATATGCATTTGAACACGCGCGTCATAGGCTGGTTGGACAAATTTCATATCAATGGACTAAAACATTTTCAACTTTACTTGCAGGAAGATATGTGCACCGATTCATTGGAACGAACTATACTCTTTTCGATCTTCGTTTGAATTGGAACCTGCGTGAAAATGTTTCAATGACTGCGGATTTAACGAATGTATTGAACAAAAAATACATTGATTCAGGCTTTGTTGAAATGCCTGGTCGATGGTATAGAATTGGATTCAAATTCAACCTGAACAACAAGTAAATTGGATAATTCAAATACAATATTGGTCACGGGTGGTGCCGGTTTCATTGGATCACATTTGGTGAAACTCCTTATTGAAAAAGGTGAACACGTGGTGGTTTTTGACGCCTTAACCTATGCTGGACATTTGGAGAACTTAATTGAGGTTCAAGGCCACCCCGGTTTTCAATTTGTGAAGGGCGATATCTCCAATCAGCAAGATTGTGAGCAGTTATTTCGCCAATTCAATTTCAATTGTATTTTCCATTTGGCTGCTGAAAGTCACGTAGACAGAAGCATCCAGGGTCCTCTTGCATTTGTGCACACCAACGTACTTGGCACCGTCAATTTATTAGAGGAAGCCCGAAAACAAGGGTTTAACAAGCAAAGTAGCAAACTCTTTTTTC
Organism: uncultured Chryseobacterium sp.; assembly: GCA_964430305.1. Classification (GTDB taxonomy): domain Bacteria; phylum Bacteroidota; class Bacteroidia; order Flavobacteriales_D; family Sanyastnellaceae; genus CAIZGX01. The sequence goes on along the minus strand of CAYSEX010000004.1, from coordinate 38,948 downwards.
ATATTAGTACTGATGAAGTTTTCGGATCTCTTGGAAGCGATGGTAAATTTTCTGAAAGCACTTCATACGCCCCTCACTCGCCTTATTCGGCGAGTAAAGCAAGCAGCGACCATTTCGTTCGAGCATATGCGGACACGTATGGAATGCCAATCATCATTTCAAATTGTAGCAACAACTTTGGAACTCACCAATTTCCTGAGAAATTGATTCCGGTAGTCGTAAATAGCTTATTGAATCAAACTCTTATTCCTGTTTATGGTAAGGGGGTGAATGTTCGAGATTGGCTTTGGGTTGAAGACCATGTGCATGCTCTATATATTTTGTGGAAAGAGGGGCGACCAGGAGAAACCTATTGCATAGGCGGAAACAATGAATGGAACAATCTAGATTTGGTACATTTAATCATTGAATTATTCGATGAGATTAAAGGCAATGCAGTTGGTACAAGTTCTAGCCTAATCTCATTTGTTGTTGATCGTTTAGGACATGACCTAAGATATGCCATTGATAGTTCAAAAATATTGAACGAAACCTCTTGGCGTCCGAACAGTGATTTTCGTCAAAAATTAAAATCGACCATTCAATGGTATATGGATAATCAAGATTGGGTAAATTCGGTTTCGAAACCATGAGTTTATTTTCGAAATTATTCCAAAAAAAAGAAGATGCTCTCGTTGAGCTATTCCAATTCACTTTGGTTGGTACCGACATGCACAGTCATTTATTACCTGGTATTGATGATGGGGCAGTAGATCTCGAAAATTCAATTGAACTCATTTCGCATCTTCATGAAATGGGTTATCAAAAGCTAATTACTACCCCCCATATTTTTTGGGACATGTATCCCAATACAAGTCAAATTATTCGGGAGAAAGAAGCAATTGTAAAAAGTGAATTGGAGAGACGTGGTATTCACATTGGATTTCAAGCGGCGGCTGAGTATTATGTTGATGCACATTTCGAATCGTTAATTGAGCAGGAAGACTTACTGACTTTTGGTGATAACCGTATTCTGTTTGAACTCTCATTCGATGATGAACAAGTGAATTACAGACGGGCAGTTTTCAATTTGCAGGTAGCTGGATATAAACCAATTCTCGCGCATCCGGAGCGATATGAATACTGGCACAACAACTTTTCAAAATACGAGGATGTTGTTGACCGTGGAGTTTCATTACAAGTCAATACGAATTGCCTAACCGGGCATTACGGCCCTCATGTAAGAATCATTGCTGAAAGACTTGTGGAGGCAGATTTGGTTGATTTCATTGGAACAGATTGTCACCATTTGGGACATATTGGTTTATTGAATCAGATGAGACAATCTCCTATCTTAAAAAAACTCATTGAATCGGGCAGGTTGTTGAACCATACGCTTTAATTTGTTGTTTATTTTCAAAGCAGAAAAGAACAAATTATGGATCGCAAAGAATTTTTAAAAAAGACCATTGTTGGCACTAGTGTTCTTGTTGCAGGAACCGCTATGGCCAAGGTCATTGAAAACAACATTGACGAGTTGGCTCCATTAACAGCAGAGCTCAATAATCCAAATGTTGGTTTTAATCACATACCCAGTCAGAAAGAAGAAATAATGAACAATCACATTTTCCATCCAGCACAATCTCGTGGACTTGCACAACACGGTTGGCTTACTAGCAGACACACCTTTAGTTTTGCCAATTACTACAATCCTGAACGCATGCATTTCGGTGTATTGCGTGTTTTGAATGACGATATAATCACCGGTGGAAGTGGTTTTGGAACACACCCTCATGACAACATGGAAATCATTTCAATTCCCTTGAAAGGTGCATTAGAGCATAAAGACAGCATGAACAATGTAGCAGTTATTCAAAAAGGGGAAATACAAGTTATGTCTGCAGGTACTGGCATTACGCACAGTGAATACAATAAGCTTTCGAACGAAGAAACTCACTTTCTTCAGATTTGGGTGTTTCCGAACAAAAAAAATGTTACACCTCGATACGATCAATTGATGCTGAACGAAGAGGATCGGAAAAACAAACTTCAACAAATTCTTTCTCCACATGCGCAAGATGCTGGAGTTTGGATTCATCAAAACGCATGGTTTCATTTGGGCCAATTCGACCCGAACATTGAGCAAACGTATGCGCTTAAATCGAAAGAGAATGGAGTGTATGCGTTTGTATTAAGTGGAAAATGGAACATAGACGGACAAGAAATGAGCGCACGTGATGGACTGGGAATTATTCAAACAGAGTCTTTTCAGGTTAAGTCCTTATCAGATGGAGAAATACTTTTGATGGAAGTACCTATGGCGTTGTAGCTTGAATTAAAATTTCTTTCACACTCTCAGGCGCCTCGCAGGGTCGAAGTGATGTCTTATTTACAAATACCAATTCAACCTTTGCTGTATTTAGAAGTTCGGTCGCTCTGTAGGTCTCGAAAGAAAAAAGAATTTTTATGCCATTGAACTCCCGAATGGTTGTTCGAATCTCTAAATCGTCATCATAATGAGCAGGTCGCTTATAATTCACTTCAAATGTTCGAACTGGGAGCAAGTAACCATCATCTTCTAAATCTCTGTAACGCACACCTAGTTCTTTCAATGCATTGACCCTGGCTACCTCAAAATACGAGGCGTAATGACCGTAATAAAGGTATCCCATGCGATCTGTTTCTGCGTATCTTACGGTGAAATGAGAAATGAAAACTTTTGATAACTGACTCATAATTCAAAGAAAAATTGAAAAGCGTTGGTATCGCAACTTGAAGCTAGAAAAGTGCAAACAAGTTTGTTAACATAGATTTCAAAAAATGCTAATCAAAAATTCCATAAAGTCAATACCCTAAATGATTTTTTTTTCACTTTTTTTCACTTTCTTTTGTACTCTGAATTGCGTAGCACCCAATTCAGCAATTACCTAGACAAATATTATTTAACCTTACTACATACCCGGTATTATTATGACTAAAGATTTCAATCAGGTTTGGCAAAATTGCCTCAGTGTCATTAAAGACAATGTGAGTGCCCAAGGATTTAAAACCTGGTTTGAACCTATTAAACCTGTGAAGCTTGAGAATAAGGTTTTAACCATTCAAGTTCCATCACAGTTTTTTTATGAGTGGTTGGAAGAGCATTATGTTACATTGCTCAAAAAAATCATTAAAAAAGAATTGGGTACTGAAGGAAGATTGGAGTATTCCATCATTATGGAAAACAATCAAGCCTCAAGCACACCATACACCATTAACATTCCTACTAGCAACAGAAAGGCGGTTAAGAACGCGCCTGTTTCTATGCCTCTGGATTTAGGTGACGTTCCCATTAAGAATCCGTTTATTATTCCAGGCCTTCGTAAATTAAACATCGATTCGAATTTAAATCCGAATTATTCATTTGAAAATTTTGTAGAAGGTGACTGCAACCGTTTGGCTCGCAGTGCTGGATATGCGGTGGCGAATAAACCAGGAGGAACAGCTTTTAATCCGTTGTTAATCTACGGAGCAACAGGATATGGTAAATCGCACTTGGCTCATGCTATAGGTCTTGAGATTAAAAACAAATTTGCGGAGAAGACCGTTCTTTACGTGAACAGTGAAACGTTCACCCATCAATTCATTGATGCCGTGAAGAACGGCACGGTCAATGACTTCTCGCATTTTTATCAAATGATAGATGTTTTGATCATTGACGACGTGCATTTCTTCGCGGGTAAAGAACGAACACAAGATGTCTTTTTCCACATCTTCAATCACCTTCACCAAAGCGGAAAGCAAATCATCTTAACTTCAGACATGCCTCCTGTTGAATTGCAGGGCATGGAACAACGTCTTCTTTCTCGTTTCAAATGGGGATTAAGCGCAGATTTGCAATGTCCGTCTCTGGAAACGCGTATTGCAATTCTTCGCAAGAAGATGTACGCAGATGGTATTGATCTTCCAGATGAAGTAGTTGAATATTTAGCCTATAGCATTACTACAAACATTCGCGAATTAGAAGGTGCTCTCATCTCTTTAATTGCTCAATCTTCACTGAACAAGAAAGCCATTACGCTTGATCTTGCTAAACAGATGATTGATAAGTTTGTGAAGAACACAGCGCGCGAAGTAAGCATTGACTACATTCAAAAAGTTGTTTGTGATTATTTCGATTTGCCAATTGAATTACTGAAGAGTAAAACACGTAAACGCGAAATTGTTCAGGCACGTCAAATAGCCATGTATTTTGCGAAGAAAATGACCAAGAGCAGTCTCGCTAGCATTGGCGCGCATTGTGGAGGAAAAGACCACGCTACAGTGCTTCATGCTTGTCGCACAGTAAATAACTTACAAGAAACCGACAAGCACTTTAGAAAGTATCTTGAAGATCTTGAAAAGAAATTAAGCATCGCATAAGCATTGCCTAATTACCTAAACAAAAAGCCGCTTCAATGAAGCGGCTTTTTTTTATGTAGAAAAATATTTACATCAAACCAACAGCTGCTATACCCGCAACAATAGCCACAAACTTCATCCAATTGAACTTATGCCCCATCTCACCTTCAAACAAAATAATGGTAGAGACATGCAAGAGAATTCCAACCAAAACACCGATCATTCCAGCATACCAAACACCATCAATATCCCAACCCATAGCATCAATCCAATGATGAGTTAAAGCACCCAATGGCGCTATGCAAGCAAATAAGGCAAGTAAAATCCATGAAGTCAACTTCTTCAAGTTCGCATGCAGAAACAATGATGCTAAAACAAATGCCTCGGTTATTTTATGAAGCCCAATTCCAAGAAGCAATGAATGCTGATGTGCATCAATTTCATGTGAGTGTTCGTGACTATGACCATGAGCTTCTGCTACTCCATGAACTTCGTGCTCAGCACCAAAAGGCATTCCTTCTATGAAAGCATGAATCCATAACGAAACCATAACCATTGTTAAAAAGGCCGGCGTAATTGGACCGTGTACATGCGCATGACCGTGCTCAACTCCTTGAGAAAAGAAATCAAGAATAACTTGCAATAAGAATCCAGCAATGACAAACCATCCTACTTGTTCTATTCCAAAACCATATAATTCCGGCAGCAAATGAAGAACGGTTAAAGACAACAAATAAGCTGCACTAAAAGCCAAAAGTAGTTTTAACCAATTTTGGTTTTTCCATTTCCAAATTAAAGCCAAGGCTCCTCCTGCCATGCTACAAGCAAAAAGTATCAATGAGGATAAAAGTAATTCTTGCATTAAGACCTATGTTTTGCAAAAAGAATGCATCGCGGCGAAACGCTTGAATCGAATGCATTCATTTCATAGTTACCAAAAACCTCTACCACCTCCATTCCCGCCTGACTCAGCATAAAGCGCAGTTCTTCTTCATTAAAAAGCCAAACTGACTCTCTGTATTTCATTTCAGACCCGGCGTGCTGAATGACTATTTCTTTTTCAACTCGATGTTCTTCGATGCGTTTCGTTATGGTAAATGATTTCAATCCGGAGTCATCTGTTCTTGTCTCGGGACCCGATTCCTTCACAAGCGCCACGTTGAAAAAATCAATTACCAAGACCCCATCCTTCTTCACGTGTTTCGCCATGCATTTGAGCATTTGCTCATGCTCCTGAACGGTCTCAAAGTATCCGAAACTGGTAAACAAATTCACAACACAATCAAACGTTTCATTCAATTCAAAATCTCGAGCATCTTGAATAGAAAAAGAGCTGTTTTTTAATTTCAATTGCTTAGCAGTATCAATACTACTCTCGCTTAAATCAATACCCGTAGTTGAAAAACCCATTTCAGAAAAGACTTGGCAATGCCTTCCTTTACCACAACAAACATCTAGAATAGTTGCGTTGGCGGGTAAGCTAACATGATTGATTATTCCCGAAATCAATTGTCTCGCTTCGGCTTCATTTCTATTCTTGTATAATTCTGAGTAAAACGGCGAATCAAACCACTCTTCAAACCAGGCATTCATTCAGGCAAAGATAACTTACCTTTTCATGTTCGAAAAGATTTTTCTATCTTGCGTCCATGAATTCACTCCTTCGCGAAGCCACTTCAAAATCACCTTCGGTTTCTTTCGACCCCAAATCGGGTATTCTTGAACTGAAAGGAAGGTCTATTCCTGAAAACGCTTTGGATTTTTACAAGCCATTGATGGAATGGATTGATGATTGGACTTTAACTCAGCCGGAAAAAACAGAGTTGCACGTTCAACTCGAGTATTTCAATACAAGTTCAAGTAAATGTCTGCTTGATTTATTCAAGCGCCTTGAAAAATTGGGAGCTAAAGCTTTAGTTGTTTGGAAATACGAAACAGACGACGAAGACATGCTTGAAGCAGGAGAAGATTACGAGGCTATTTTGAGCGTCCCATTCGAGATGAAAGAGGTGTAATTACCCTCGGTAGAACATCGAACAAAAGCATTAGAATCATTCCAGCGCTCATGACCCAGAGCACAAATACATTCGCCCAAGGCGTTGCAACTTGCTTTCCTAAGAAGTTTTTTCGCGGAGCATAAAAATGACTTGACAAAAACGGCGTTGATTCTGATGGAATTTGATAAACGGGATTACTTTTTCTGATATATTCAGAATTGGTCTGAACAATTTTCTTGAGATCATTTTTCGAAGTAACAAATTCCTCAAGACTTTCATTATGCGAAGTGTTTTGACGGCTCAAATATTCTTTTTTCTTTTCCGGAGTATTGGTTTGCTCTACCACCCAATTTTGAATGGCATCATTCACCTCGAGATACTCCATGGTCTTTCTGTTCGTGTAAGCCTCAAGAGCCAATTGAACTTCATTCAAATTTGACAGAATATTTTCTGTAGCAATAGATTGGAATTCGGGCTCTTCTTTTCTTTTCGAAATTTCATTCTGAATTCTCTTTCCACCTTGCTCATCTATCCTGCCCTCGAGTCCCTTTTGAATTTCATTCTTCATTTCAACCGACCAAAAATCTTTTTCAAAAGATATAGTTCTCAATCTTGATTCCAAATCGAATGTGGGTTGAATAAATTCGTTTTCCGTAAAATGATAAACTGCAAGCGCTTCATACGCCCACCTACTGGCCATTAGATCACCAATCCAACTCACCTTTCCCTCTTCCATGATACTCCTATTTAAGCGATCAAAACGCACAATTACTCCTGAGAATAAAAGTTGAGGAATGATGAGTATAGGAATTACAATGTATATCACTTTGGCACTGTTAAACGTTGAGCTAATGTTGAGCCCGAGAACATTGGCAAAGCAAGCTGTAGAGAATAAAATAAGAAAGAACGGCCAAAACATACCATGCACCTCAAGTATTGCATTTCCTATTGCAACAAACAAAGCGGTTTGTATGGCCGAAATGATAAACATGAGAATGATTTTAGACCATAGGTATCCCCTTCTATTCAGACCTAAATATTGCTCTCGCTTCAGTATTTTCTGATCTTTAATTATTTCCTCTGCACTTACCGTTAAGCCCATGAATAAGGAGACTACAACAGCAATGAAAAGAAATTGCGGGAAATTCTGATTCTTGAATAATGAATATCCGTCTGGTCCTTCATATTTCACAAACCATGAGAGCAAAAAGGCCAAAAGTGGAGCTTCCAATAAATTAATAAGGAGGTATTGCTTGTTCGTAATCTTGCCAAGCACATCGCGTTTCAAAAAGACAAAAAACTGTTTGTAAATGCGCGGAAGCTGTTCGTTTTTTTCAATTGCAGCATTGACTTTACTGAATCTGCTTTCTGTTTCATTTTGCTGCTGATACAAATGAAAAAGAGAATTCCATTCCTTTGAAGAAACCTTCCTTTGCGTGGTCTCTCTTCCATATTCGTCAATGACTTTCGCCTCAATAATAGAGAATAATTGCTCTGGATTTACATTTCCACATCGTGCGCATTTTGTCTCTTCAATGTTGACTTGATTCACCAGCTTCTTAAAGTATAGAATGCTATCAATGGGATTTCCGAAATAGATTGGCATTCCACCTTGATCTAAAAGCAACAATTGATCAAACAGATTAAAGATGTCGCTACTCGGTTGGTGAATAACAACAAAGATCAACTTCCCTCTTAAAGATAATTCCTTCAAAAGATCCATAATATTTTCTGAATCTCTGCTCGACAATCCGCTTGTAGGTTCATCTACAAAAAGAATTGCTGGTTCGCGAATTAACTCAAGAGCAATGTTCAATCGTTTGCGTTGACCTCCACTTATGGTCTTGTCTAAAACACTTCCTACTCGTAAATCTTTCACTTCAGACAACCCCACACTCTGCAGAGTTTCTAAAACCATACGTTGAATTTGAGTTTTTGTTTTATCGCGAAACAGCAACTCTGCATTGAAAAATAAGTTTTGAAATACAGTGAGTTCTTCAATGAGAATATCGTCTTGAGAGATATACCCCATGAATTGTCTTGATTTATTTCCCTTTTCAAATATGCTGTTTCCGTTGATACAAACGTCTCCACGTTTGGGTTTCGTGTTGCCATTCAAAATATTTAGCAGCGTTGATTTTCCGCTACCACTTCCCCCCATTATTCCAATTAAATTTCCCGATTCAGTTTGAAACGAAAGGGTATCTACGGCCGTTTTTTTCTTAGCAAATTCATGATATACCGACCTTACCTCAAAAGAGAAATGACTAATTTGATCTGAATCTTGAAAGGCGTGCAACGTATCGCTGTAAAAAATAGTTCTACTTCTTAAGCCACGAATACTAGACCCTGTGGGAAAAGAGTATAGCGCATTGGGCTGCATGATAGCACCATTCAAAAACAATTCATCACTTCCGAAATAGCGAACAAAAAACAAATTCAATTCTGGAACTCGAAAGAAATTCAATTGCCCGCTTGGAAGATGGCTATGAGGCTCCGCTGAGTTGGAATCAAAGATTAAAAAGAATTCTGAAGCATTTAAAGAACTTGAAGAGGTGAAAGCATAGACCGCTTGCTTCAGATTTTCTTGAATATTAAAAGATGAAGCTACCGTATCTAAAAACTCCGTGACTTGTTCTGTTCGAGAATCATTCAAGGAAACAAATTCAACCAATCGAACAAAAACGGTGATTCTTTCCTCTTGATTCAGGCTTGACTGAATTTCATCGCACAAACGAAGAACTTTCACACTGGTCATGGAGGTATGCTTTTCAGCATTCGCTCGCGGTTTGTGATACAACGCTACATATGACTCGTAATCTTGTATGAATTGGTCAAGTTGCGCTTGTGACAACCTGTTCCCCAGAAAGACAGAAATTACTTGTCTGCCCTTGCTCTCACTTTGGTTGGAAACAATAGCAAACAATTTCAGTAAGGCCTGAAGAATGTTCGAGTTCATACCTTGCAAGAAATTCAATAAATCAATTGTATTCGCAGAATGTAAATCAAGTTTTCAACGAATAAAGGGTGAACAACAATAAAACAATTAGAATCAAGTTCTTTATTGCATCTTTGCATTATGAAAAGCGTAATAGTGGCCCTGCTTGGGCTTTTCTTCATTTTAAATTTTGTTTCGTGTGATCGGGAGACCATTACTACGGACCCTTCAGCAGATCTCAGCTTTTCTACCGACACATTGTTATTCGACACGGTATTTACCACCATTGGCAGTACCACTCAAGTAATTAAAGTTTATAACGAAAATAACAGTCCTATCTCCATCAGTTCTATTGATTTGGTAGGCGGAACTTCATCTCAATTTCGAATGGCAGTCGATGGCGACAACGGTGTGCATTTTGAAGATGTATACATTGCAGCCGGTGACAGTCTTTTCATTTTTGTTGAGGTTACTGTTGATCCTACGAACAGCAATACACCTTATGTAATTGAAGATCAAATTCTTTTTAATACCAACGGAAACGAACAATCAGTTCTGCTCACAGCATGGGGACAGGACGCTTATTTTCATGTTGGTGGAAACAACGGTGATATTTACGCATTGCCATGCGGTGAAGTTTGGAACAATGACAAACCCCATGTCATTTATGGCATAGTAGCGGTTGACGAAGGCTGCACTTTAACTATCAATGCCGGAACACAGATTCATGTTCACAACCGCGGAGGGCTTTTTGTTTACAAATCTTCACTTCTCATTCAAGGTGAATTGAACAACGAAGTTGTTTTTCAGGGAGACCGCTTGGAATCAGAATACGCAGACGTGCCCGGACAATGGGGGATTCAATATGATTTTCAGGGCGAGACTGGAGTTGGTCCGGGAATCTTCACTATTTCTAGAGGTGGCATTTGGATTTATCAAAGCCCAAATACAAGTATTGATTACGCCATTATTAAAAATGGAGAGACTGGAATTCAAGTTGACACAACAGGAAGTTCAGGCATTTCGGTCAACATCACCAACACAATCATAGAGAACATGAGCGGTATTGGCCTTTGGGGACAAGGTGCTCATATTTCTGGAAAAAATTTACTTGTCATGAATTGCGGTGAATCATGCGCCAACCTTGGAATTGGAGGAATGTATCAATTCGACAATTGCTCATTCGTCAACTATTGGAATGGCGGAACACGCAATGCACCTGCGGTATATGTGAGTAATTATTACGAAGACATCAATCAGAACATTCAATTGCGACAGCTAACAAATTCATTCTTCAGGAACTGCATAATGTACGGAAACAGTGCAACGTTGACCGATTTCAATGAGTTTGTTCTTGATTTAGAAGACGAGGCCAATCAGCAAATTGCCTTTAAATATTGTTTACTTGACACCGATTTGGATGTATCAGATGATGGCAATCGTTGGGAAGGAATTGTGAACAATCAATCACCGTCTTTCTGTGACCCGAATAACGGTAATTTCAGAATCAATCAATATTTACCTCGCATGTTGGGTTTCCCATTTGTTTTCGGAACTGACTTGGTTGGCAATGAGACCGGAGATTACAAAGGGTGTTATGATTTCACAGGCTCTTGCAATTAAATCAAAGTTTTTTGGCCCTATTCCAATACTCATCCATTTCCTCCAAGGTCATTTCTCCCATTTGCTTTCCATCTGCGGCACTTTGTTGCTCTAGATATTGAAATCGAAAAATAAATTTTTTGTTAGTTCTTTCGAGCGCATCTTCAGGATTTATGCCTTTGAATCTGGCATAATTAATTAATGAAAAAAGTAAATCACCAAACTCGCTTTCTTGTTCTTGTTGATTTGCTGCTGATTTAAATTCTTCTAATTCTTCCAACACTTTTTCCCAAACTTGATCCGCATTTTCCCAATCAAACCCTACTCCTCGCGCTTTATCTTGTATACGCTGAGCTTTCACCATAGCAGGCAATGATTTAGGAACTCCTTCTAAAACACTTTTCTTTCCCTCTTTCAACTTCAACTTCTCCCAATTGGCTTTTACTTCTTCTTCGTCAGCAACAACAACATCTCCGTATATATGCGGGTGTCTCGAAATCAATTTTTCACAAATGGCATTCAAAACATCTGCTACATCAAATAAATCTGTTTCACTGGCTATTCGAGAATAAAAAACCAAGTGAAGAAAGAGATCACCCAATTCTTTCTTCACCTCGTCCATATTGCCCTCCAATATGGCGTCTCCGAGCTCATACATTTCCTCAATGGTTAAATGTCTGAGACTGTTCATGGTTTGCTTCATATCCCAAGGACAGCGTGTTCTTAACTCATCCATTACCGTTAGCAAGCGATCGAAAGCACCTAATTGTTGTTCTCGTGTATTCATTTGCTATATCCTTCAATGAGTAATTCCAAAATTTCTCGAGCCGCTTTCGCAATCTTGGTTCCTGGTCCAAATATTCCAATGCACCCCGCAGCATAAAGAAAATCAAAGTCTTGCTCTGGAATTACTCCACCTGCAACCACACCAATGTCTTCTCTTCCCCATTTCTTCAACTCTTCAATTAACTCGGGGACAAGTGTCTTATGTCCTGCAGCTAAAGAAGAAACACCTACAATGTGCACATCATTTTCTATGGCCTGCTTCGCAACCCCTGCCGGCGTTTGAAACAAAGGCCCCATATCAACATCGAAACCAATATCGGCAAAAGATGTTGCAATGACCTTTGCCCCTCTGTCATGACCGTCTTGTCCCATTTTTGCAACAAGAATTCGAGGCCTTCTTCCGGCCAATTCTGCGAATTGGTCTGATAAACTTTTAGCATTCATAAAATCTTGATCCATTCCAGATTCTTTTGAGTATACTCCGCTTACACTTCGAATTGTAGCCTTATATCTACCGAATACAATTTCTAATGCTGAGGAAATTTCACCTAAAGTTGCTCGTTCACGTGCAGCACGAATAGCCAAATGCAAAAGATTCTCATTCTTTTTAGCTCCTTCAATAAGTGCTTCAATGGCGGCCGCGCATGCCTCTTCGTCTCTATTCTTTCTTAATTCGTTTAAACGTTGAATCTGCGACAACCTTACGGCTTGATTGTCAACTTCAAGTATTTCAATCTCGGCCTCTTTTTCCAATTGGAAAATATTTACACCAATGATGTGATCCTTACCACTATCTATTCTGGCTTGCTTTCGTGCAGCGGCCTCTTCAATGCGAAGTTTCGGAATACCTGCCTCAATGGCTTTAGTCATTCCACCCAACAATTCAACTTCTTTCAATAATTCTCTCGCGGCTTGAATCATTTCTTGCGTTCTTGTTTCAACCACTTCACTTCCACCCCAGGCATCAACAACTTGACACAAACCTGTTTCCTCCTGAATAATCAATTGGGTATTTCTAGCAATACGCGCACTGTGGTCAGTAGGAAGTGCAATGGCTTCATCCAGCGCGTTGGTATGTAAGCTTTGTGTACCACCCCAAGTTGCAGCCAAAGCCTCAATGCACGTTCTTGCCACGTTGTTGTGTGGATCTTGCTTGGTTAATGACCATCCACTGGTTTGGCAGTGCGTTCGTAGTGCCTTCGACTTCTCATTTTTCGGATTGAAGGCAGAAACCATTTCAGACCATAAGAATCGTGCAGCTCGCATTTTAGCAATTTCTGTAATGAGGTCCATTCCAACGGCCCAAAAAAATGAAAGCCTTGGAGCAAAATCGTCAATGCTCATTCCGGCATTTAATCCCGCTTTGATGTATTCTAGTCCGTCTGCCAGGGTATATGCCAATTCAATCTCTGGAGTGGCCCCGGCTTCTTGCATGTGATAACCACTGATTGAAATGGGATTGAATTTCGGAAGATGTTGTGAACTGTATTCGAAAATATCGCTAATGATGCGCATACTAGGTGCAGGCGGATAGATGTAGGTATTTCGAACCATAAACTCTTTCAAAATATCATTTTGAATGGTCCCTGAAAGATCTTGTTGCGAAACGCCTTGTTCTTCTGCGGCTACAATGTAAAATGCCATGATGGGCAATACCGCACCATTCATGGTCATACTTACAGACATCTCATTCAACGGAATTTCATTGAACAGAACCTTCATGTCTTCAACAGAATCAATAGCAACACCGGCCTTACCCACATCGCCCTTCACGCGCTCATGATCGCTGTCATAACCACGATGTGTTGCTAAATCGAAAGCTACAGAAAGCCCCTTCTGCCCCATGGCCAAATTGCGTTTATAAAATGCATTCGATTCTTGAGCCGTGCTAAACCCTGCGTATTGTCTTATGGTCCATGGACGAACGGTATACATACTCGCATATGGGCCTCTTAAAAAAGTACCAACCCCAGCATCTGCATTTCCTTCAACGTGTTTAGAATAAGTTGGCATCTCCAACTCTCGCCATTTCAAATTCTTCATGAGCGAACATATTTATTTTGTCCAACCACTATCTCGCTGTTCTTGGATAGAATGCGACTTTCAGAGAGGCCTTTTATTTGTATAAAGAGAGCCTCTGAGTTTTGATAATCCTTCATAATTTTCCACGTTTGCTGAACCAATTGATTGGTAAGATCTTCCAACGAAAAACTTCCTGTTGCAGCATCTGTGTATTGATTTAAATACGATTCATCTGCAAGTAGATGTTGGATATTTCGGGCCCAACGCAGGTGATTGGGATTATCATCATTTAAAAACGATTCCATTGGACTCACCTCAACGGCATTAGCACCTCCTAAAACAGCAGCACATGCTTGAATTGTTGAACGAATGAGATTGTTATCAGAATCAGTTGTGGCCTGAAAATTTCTGTCTGTGATTGCGGTGATGTAGCAATGATTAGAGCAGGAGTGTTCCAAAGATGAATTGGAAAGTACATGCGACCACAGCTTTCTCAGCGCTCTCATTTTGGAAATTTCAATGAGAATTTGATTCGATACATGCATTTCGAATTGTATGTGCGCAAGTTCTTCATCTAAACTTCCCTCCGTTCGTTCTATTTGTTCAATTCCAGATAGCACTAGAAAAGCCAACTGCTCTGCATGGCTTGCTGCCATATCATATACCGCCTCACTTGAAATTACATATTTATGCGCCTGGGGTAAATCACCTTTTCCTTGCTCTGCGGCAATTTGAAGCAGTGTATTGTGATACTGGGAATAGTATTCATTCGGTATAACAAATTCAACATACGCCACCCAAATGTTTTGAAGAGCAATTCTTAGTTCATTTGAATTCCAACCTTGAGGAAGAACCAACTTGTTCGATCCACCTTGCAACGATTCAAGCGCCAATACGTTCCAATGATCTGGAGCTGTTGTTTTGAAAGACTGCTGAATACTCCACGAATTTTTAGCTCTAAAAGAGACTCCCTCTGTTATTTGAACTTCACTAAGGAGGGGCTGTGTAAAAACACCTTCTTCAATCTGTTGAATAAGTTGCTCAATAGATTTCCCCTTGAGTTCCTTTTCTACCTGTGCTTTCCAACTTTGAATTTCCATATAAAAACAAAGGTAAGTATTCCCGGAGGAAACTTACCTTGTTCAGAACTTGAATCAGATTATGATTTTATCTAAAAACTATAACAGAGCCCGAAACTTCTACGGGTTCAAATTCATTGATACTTTTTACACGTAGTCTCCACACATAGGCATCATCTTTCACGTAATGAGTGCCACCCGGATAAGTACCATTCCAACCTTTATTCACATCATTGGTCTCGAATATTTTCGTTCCCCAACGATCAAAGATGGCAAAGTGATAATCATTTGGATCGGCTGCATTTAGAACAGGCATAAACACTTCATTTAAATCGTCATTGTTTGGAGAAAATGAGTTTGGAACCCAATACAAGAACGGTTCTTTCTCGAAATACGCAATAATGGTATCTGTTGTATTGAATGAGGCCGAAACTTGATTGTCTGTAGTATTCGGCGTTATGGGTGTACCTGCCACGGAATACCAGCGAATAAAATTCCAATTCGCGTCGGGAATAGCTGTAAAGTTAACCGGCACAAAATCTTCATTTTCTATGGTGAGGCTATTTGAAGTGCTGTTTCCGGTATCGAATAATACAGTACCTGATCCAGCGGGTTGAACCATAACGGTCAACGGGTGGTGTGGGGTCACATCAAAAAAGGCAACGAGTGTATCTTCCTCAGTAAATGTAAAGTTCATTTGAGCCGAAGCTGCACTCGGTGCAATGACGTGGTTATTTATTTCCCAGTGATTGAAGGTGGTCCAAACATCGGCCGGAGTAGCAACAAAATTCATGAATGTATTTTCTTGAAAGGTTTGGGTTGATGGAATTGGAGTCCAAGGATTACCATTCAATGTTACAGAACCTGAGCCCGCAGGTTGAACGTCAACCGTCAGAGGAAATTCATCAATAATGGTAAAGACAGCCACCAAGGTATCACTGACCATCAAGTGAAGAATAACATCTGGTGAAAGTGTATTGGGATTTAGTGGATGGTTGTTTATTTCCCAGTGATCGAAAAGTGAAACACCAGGTATATTATTCGCAGTAAAGGCATAATCCAGGTCAGCTTCAATTTCACTTGACCACGGATAAGCAGCAAGTGTGGTTCCGTCCATGGTTACTGTACCTGCTCCTACAGGAAACACATCTACCATTAAAATAGCGTGTGGTATTTCATCAAAAATAGCAACAATAGTATCTACAGAACAAGGTTCAATACTAATGGTAGTTGCGAATTCATTGGGTTGAAGATCTACAGTGGTTGACTCCCAGTGGTTGAATACAAACCACGGATTTTCAGTTACGCTTACTGAAATTGAATCTCCGGCATTGATGGTGAAGTCATTTGGATAAGATACCTGTGGAGTTCCGTTGAAAACAATATTCCCGCTACCTGCTGGAAGCACATCACTGGTTATGACTATGGGTCCAGATGCTGGAATTCCAAAATTGGCTTGTACAACAACATCTGAAGAAACTGTCAATTCAGTGAACGGGTCATTTGGATTGCTTAAGGTTCCTGTTCCCGAAATAATTTCCCACCCAAGGAATGAAGAACAAGGGCCATCAGTAACCGAATCAATTAAAGCTTCGAGGTCAATGGCTAGGTCACCGAAATAGGTGCCAGACCAAGGAAGTTCATACGGACTTAATTCCGTTTCACCCACTTGAATTTCACCTACACCGGAAATTTGGAATGTCACATTGTATGCAGTCACATCATAACAATCTTCAATACCGCCTACAATCTCTGAAGCGCAACGAGCGTTGATGAAATCTCTCAAATCTTGAACGTTGTTGTTCCAAGTATTTAAATTACCACCCCAACGTTGAACTTGTCTCGTCATTTCAGGTTCAATTACGAGAATCATACTATCCAAAACTTCTATCATGCGCTCACATGAGAATATGGTATTTGAAAGTTCGGCGTAACGCTGAATATAATCTGCAAAAAAATCATTGTTATCGAATAATGCATTCAATACAGGCACGTGACCTTGTCCACCCACATTTCCTTCTCCTTCAATTTGACAAGGATCAGCTGTGGGTTGTGTGCTTGGAACACCTGTGTAGTTTATGTAATGTCCGAAGGTTGCATCATTATCCCACAAAGCATATCTCCATCTTCTTGCATCACCCAATGGATCAGTACCTCTCCACCAAGCAGTATTCCAATTCAGCCAGTCTGTGCATACGGTATAGCCATTCAAAATAAAATAATCAATAAGACTCATGTGGTTATACTGAGTCAAAACATAGTCGTAGTTGGCCTGCGTAGCCATGTTGTTGGTAGTAATGAAATTAACCAGAGTGTTCCACTGTGTTTGTGGGTTAAAACCGGGGGCAGCAGCGTATTCGGTCCAAGTTCCACCCCATGTTTTCAAGAAGTCTACATTTCCAGCTGGCTGGTCAAAGTAATAGTCGGTGTAATCCGTATCATCTACTTTCTCACGTATTTCATACACACCCCAATACTGACCGTTGATGTACACCACACAAGATTCCGTCTTTCTTTCGTCGAGATGCAAATTTCCGAGCAATGACAGTTCACAAACGTAGGCATCGCGAATATGGGCTCCACCATTTGAAAATGGATAATTATCATTTGCAGCTGCTTTGAAGATTAAGCGTTGGAAACTCTGTCTAGTACTTGTATGAATAACATTTGCTTCAACTTCAGCATCATAGCCAAGGGCGTCTCTATCTATGTAGTCAAAGCCTCTTTGTCCGTATGCATTTGAGTCATTACCATGTTCATTGGTATCGCCATGTCCTTCCACCACGAAGACTCCATTCTGATCAAAAAACTCAATGGTGGTTAGCTCGTTTCCATTCCATCCGCCATCAAGGGTATTGCCAGAGATACTTACAACAGGAACCGTATGTTGATCGGTGCCAAAGAAATAGGTATTGGTCTCTACAAATGAAGGCAAAATACCTGCGGTTGATGAATAGACAATTGCTTTAAGAACAGTTGTTGCTGAGATATTGATGGGTCCTGAATAAACTGTACTTCCATTTGTGGGTGTTTGACCGTTTGTGGTGTAATAAATGGTTGAATTGGGCTCTGTTGTTGCCAGGGTAACAGAAATAGGACCAGCTTGATAACCAGCTTGAATACTCAAAGTTGGGGTGGCAGCGTATGATGTCGCAGTTGGGCCGCTGTTAACTGCATTCTGTGAGGGATTGGTGTGAATAACCATTGGACCAGAACCGTTCGGCAATCGGCCATAACTATGATTCGCCTGGTTCGGGGAAATGACATCAAAGTCATAGCTTTCTAAGACATTTCCGCTTGCATCGGAAAATACAATTTCCTCTCCTTTGGATTGGGAAACTTTAAAATTGGTGTTGGTCTGACCTAAAAAGGCAGGTTCATAATCACCATGACCGCTGAACAATATAATCTTGTATCCGTTTGCTGGGACACTCACTCCCGCTGGGATTTGATACTTTAATGGGTTCAATGCATCATCGCTCAAATAATATCCTGCAATGCTAACAGGAGCGGCCGTAGGGTTGTAAAATTCAACCCAATCTTCGAATTCACCACTAATGGCATAATCAGAATAATTGGCAATACAAAACTCATTGATAACAACTTGACTATGCAGTTTATTCAATGAGGCAGAACACAGCAGAAGAGCCGTGGCTAATAAGAAGCTTCTAAACATTTGGTTTCGTTTGGTTTTATCCTTGTAGGATAAAGACAATAATACAACCAAAAGCGTTGCACACCAAACGAAATTAATTCCAAAACAGGAATTAGTCTCTCCAAGAAATCATAAAATAAATAGCCACAATTACCACCGCAAAAGCAATTATTGCAAATGTAACTGGACCTCCAATTTCATTTTGTTCTGCTTCATGTGGAAAGTGATTGTGATCGTCTTGAGAATGTCCCATTGCTTTGCTGTTTTATTTTCCGCAAATATAATTGAATTCAAATTCCAACAAAATTATTTCACCAATGTCATTTCTTTCAATAAATATCCCGCACCACCATATACATCAATTACCCACAGAACGTATCTGGAATCAACCATGACGTTTCTACAAATTTCACTGTTAAAATAGATATCGCTCATTGTGCTTTCCCAGGTTCTATCGAAATTAATCCCTATCAATTCGCCATTGCCATTCAAAGCAGGAGACCCCGAGTTTCCACCAGTTGTGTGATTGCTACCGGTAAAACAAACAGGTAGTTCACCGTTTACACCGTATTCTCCAAACTCCTTTTTCCTGAGTAAGTCATACAGCTTGTTGTTTATTTCAAAATCTGGATTTCCTGTGCTGAATTTATCGAGTATTCCCTGCGAGGTTGTAAAGGGTGTATAGGCCATTCCATCAACAGGGGCGCTTCCTTCTACCTGACCATATGTTAATCGAAGTGTTGAATTCGCATCGGCCCACTTTTCTTTTGAACCTCGTAATTCCTGAATGAAAAAGGTATAATCACGCATGAGTGACTCTGTATTGTTATTGATATTCTTTTTAATTGGAACCCAAGTATCATAGGCCTTTTGAAGTTCCATTGACTTGGTATACAATACGTCCTTTTCTAACTTCTTTTTCAACTTGTTTAATTTTTTAGTTGAAATGAAATTTGTATTTCTCAGCACATCGAAAACCATTGCCGTATCCAACATCAAACTGGCATTGTACCATTGTTGAGCCGCCATTTCCCTTGATAATTTCCGATCCTCAAAATGCACAACACCTTTGGTGTATTTCTCCCATATTGGGGCCAATGCCAGCAAGCGTTTGCAGTCTGTACTCTTATCGAAGTCTTTCATGATGAGCCGAACAGATTTCATCCACTCTTCTGATTGTGACTGAAATTTATTCCCTTTTAAATCTTGCAGAATGGTAGGCGAATGAATAATTTCTGCAAGACTCTGGTACATCCCGAAAATTTCGGGTCCATAGAATACAAATTCGGTATACGCGGCCAAGTACAAATTCACCTGTAAGTTTTCAGGAGCCAAATACATTTTATTAATTCTTTCCAATAGATCTTGATAACTGGCCTCCATGTCCTTTGACTTTGCAATGGACATCCATTGCTTTTCCTCCTTTTCTTTTAACGCAATGGCATTGAATTTATTCAACCCAAGAACTTGACCTTGCCATTTTTTAAATGCATTTGCAACATCGCTTTGCTTCGCGGCATATTGAATGCGCAATTGATCGCTGCTGCGCATAGCTGCATCAATAACCTCTAAGTTTTTCTTTCTAAATTCAATTCGCATGGGCGCCAAATACTCATGGTTATACTTCACACCAGCACTTGTGAGTAGATGCTCCGTCCTTCCCGGGAAACCATAAATCATTGTGAAGTCACCTGCTTTTGTTCCTTTTAAAGAAATAGGAAAATGGTGTTTAGGTTGAAACGGCTTATTGGATGTGGAATAATCTGCTGGTTCGTTTTCCTCATTCGCATAAATTCGAAATACAGAGAAGTCGCCTGTATGTCTGGGCCATACCCAATTGTCTGTATCTCCTCCGAATTTACCAATACATGAAGGAGGCGCCCCAACCCAACGCACATCGGTATATGTCTTAGAGACCACCATGAAGTATTGGGTGTTGTAGTTGAAAGAGCGAATTACCGCTTTACAATTCTTTGGCAATTCTGTTTTATTCAAAATGTTTGCATATATGCTATTCAGCGCTGAAGCCAAATTGTTTTTGGCGTCTGGTATTTCTTTCAGTTGAGCTAATACCTCTGAAGTCATGTCTCGCATTTCAACGATGAAGGTGGCTGTAAGTCCGGGGCAAGGCAATTCCTCGCTGCGGTTTTTCGCCCAAAACCCATCCTTTAAATAGTCATGTTCCAGACTGCTGTGGTACTGAATATAATCGAATCCACAGTGATGGTTTGTAAATAGTAATCCTTCCTTCGAAACCAGTTCGCCCGTGCATCCTCCTCCGAAAAGCACAACGCCATCTTTTAGCGAGGAGTTATTAAGACTGTAAATTTCTTCTTTAGAAAGCCTGAGCCCCTTGGCCTTCATGTCATCATAAACGGCATCGAGCATGGAAGGAATCCACATGCCTTCGAAAGCGTGAGAGAATATGACAAAAATCAAAAAAGGCAAAGTCAGAAGCGTACGTTTCATTTGAAAAAATTTGATGTGCAAAGGAAGCAAATAATTGGTCTATTTGAAAATATCCTTTTTCTCAATAAACCAGGAATGAAAAGCATATGTTCCCATTGCAAAGCCAAGAAGCATGGGAACTAAAAAAGCGATAAATGGCTTTTGTTCCGCTTCAGGCAACTCCTGTTGCTGAATGTATTGGTAGAGGGGTACTACAATTACGAGCAAGCATAGCCCCAGAAACAAGAGGTTATAACCTAAATTGACTTGAGATGCCAATTGGTAATACTTCGATTTTTTAAAATCTTCAAACTCTTGCCTTGCGTATTCAACTGCTCTTGCTTGAGCCTCTCTTCTTTTCTCTTCCTGCCACAGTCTTACTCGATTATTTTGATTTGATTTCGAAATGGAGATATGATATAATCTCCTGTTCTCATCGTCACATAGAAATTCGTATGCCTCATGAATTTCCATAAACAACAAATGCGCATCGGGATGCGCATTTTTGTCGGGATGATATTTTTTACATCCGTCTCGGTAAGCTTTTTTAATTTCAGCTGAAGATGCTGACTGGTTCAGACCAAGAACGGCGTAATAGTTCTTCACTTTTATTCGCTACTTCTTCCGAAAATTCGGAGTAAGAATATGAATAAATTCACGAAATCAAGGTACAGCGATAACGCACCCATCAAGGCCAATTTACTGGCAGTTGCGGTTCCGTATTCCACACCGGCTCCAATTCTCTTTATTTTTTGTACGTCATATGCGGTTAAACCTGTAAACACCAAAACTCCGATACATGAGATAATGTAATCCATGGTTTCAGACCCCATGAACATATTCACCAAAGAGGCAATGACAATACCAATTAAAGCCATGGTTAGAATTCCTCCAAAGGCAGTTAAATCGGTTTTGGTAGTGTACCCTAAAACAGCCATGGTACCGAACAAACCGGCAGTAATCAAAAACACTTTGAAGATAACACCTAGTTCAAAGATGACAAAAATGGCACTCAGACTCAGCCCCATTGTAGCTGCATAAGCCAAGAAAATAACCAATAGAGCGGGAAATGAAAGCTTATTGAAACCGAAGCTAATAATCATAACAAACGCTAGTGGAGCTAACATGAGAATCCACATCATTCCAGGAACAGACATTAAACTACGGAACAGAGATTCGTTTAATCCGAAGTAAGCAGCCACACCACCTGAAATAAGCAATGCGATAGTCATGTAGGAAAAAACGTTTGATACAAATGATTTGCTAACTGACGCGCTACTTTCTATTGTAGCATCGTCATGAAATTGAATGTGATTATTCATTTTTTATTTTTTTGTGTTCACTAAACTAAAAAACTCTTTGCGTGTTGCGTCATTTGTTAAAAAAATTCCGCTAAACGCGCTTGTGGTCGTTGAGCTATTTTGCTTGCTCACTCCGCGCATTTGCATACAAAGATGATGACATTCTAAAACCACTGCCACTCCGGCCGGATTTAGCACTTCTTGAATGACATCTCGAACCTCAATTGTCAGTCTCTCTTGCACTTGAAGTCTTTTGGCAAATACATCTACCACCCGTGGTATTTTACTTAAACCAACTATTTTCCCTTGAGGAATATAGGCAACATGCGCACGCCCGAAAAAAGGAAGCATGTGGTGTTCACACAGGCTATAAATCTCAATGTCCTTGACCAATACCATCTCGCTGTAGTCTTCGTGAAAAATGGCTGATTCTAAAACTTCTTTTGCATTTTGATTATACCCTTGTAAGAGATGGCCATATGCCTTGGCTACGCGCTCGGGCGTTTTCTGTAAACCTTCTCTGTTCGGATCTTCGCCAACATTTTGCAAGACCGTCCGAATAGCTTGTTCTATAGCTTCTTGATTCATGCTTGTGGTCCGTAGTATTCTACGTATTGATTTTCAGTTTCGGTTACTTTTATGCAATGAAGTTCACAACCTTTTGTAGCCACTAAATGCTCCAATTGTTCCCAAATAGCAATGGCTAAATTTTCGGTACTCGTTTTCATTCCCTTAAGGAACTCAACATCGAGATTCAAATTTTTATGGTCAAGTTTATTAATGACTTCAGACTTCACAATGTCACTCAAATATTTAAGATCCATGCAATAACCTGTAGTTTCATCTGGAACCCCCTTGACGGTAATAAATAATTCATAGTTGTGACCATGCCAATTGGGATTGGAACACTTTCCGAAGGTTTCAAAATTCTTCGCCTCGTCCCATTCCTCATGCCATAATTTGTGAGCTGCGTTGAAACGCTCTCGTCGTGTTGCAAAAACCAGTTTTTTCATTTCTGTATCAATAAATTTTTAAATCTTCTAAAAGATAATTCTTCACATAATCAGAAACTCCTTCTTCCAAAGTATGAAAAGGCTTGTTATACCCAATGGCAATAAGCTTATTCATGTTGGCCTCTGTGAAGTATTGATAAGTCTCCCGAATATCTTCTGGTGTATCTATAAACGAAATCTCGGGTTCTTTGTTCATCGCTACATAGGTTGCCTTTACCAAATCTAGAAAGGTTCTAGCTTTCCCGCTACCCAAATTATAAATACCCGAGTTTTTTCTGTGATGCATTAAAAACATACACACCTCAACCACATCCTTTACGTATACAAAATCACGCATCTGTCCTCCATCTGTGTAATCTTCCCTGTGACTGCGGAAGAGTTTCATTTCTCCCGTTTTTTTTATCTGATTGTAAGCGTGCCAGATAACACTTGCCATTCGCCCCTTGTGGTATTCATTCGGACCATACACGTTGAAAAATTTAAGTCCAGCAAAAAAGTATGGTTTTTCAGTTTGTTGCAGCGCCCAAACATCAAAATCTTGTTTCGATTGTCCGTATGGATTCAACGGACGAAGATTGGGAATGGTAGACTCATTATCATCATACCCCAAAGCTCCATTGCCATAGGTTGCTGCTGAACTGGCATAAATAAATGGAATGGCATTCTTTGCACAAATTTTCCAAAGTGACTTGGTATAGTTTACATTTAGTTCATTGAAAATCTCAACGTTGAACTCGGTTGTATCTGTTCTTGCACCGATATGAAACACACATTCAACTTGATTCTCATTTTCTTCCAACCAAAGCGGGAACTCTTTTCTATCAATTTGAGCGGTAAATCTCTTGTTAGCCAAATTCTGTTTTCGATCTTCTCTTGTAAAATCGTCGACCAAAACAAGATCAAAGAATCGATCTTCATTCAATCTTGCCACCAACGCCGATCCTATGAATCCGGCTGCTCCTGTTACAATAATCATGGTGCGAATTTAATTGTGTTTATTCATTATTTCAGCCAAAACACCTTCTTTCAACGCATAGTCAGAACACAGCAAGGTATTGAATGTATGTTGAGTTAAAATATACTTCACTAAATAGCTTGAAATTTGCATGTATTCAGCTCGAAGTGCTGGTATTGCGGGATGTGCAAGTCGATCTTCAAGTGTGCTTGACATGAGCCAATGATGAATTTGCGGGAAATATGAAAATGGAATTTCATGTAAATTTTTTGATGTTGACTCACTCTTGGTCTCCTTCAAGAACAAATCATATAACGTATCAAAAGAACCCGATGAACCAACTAAAGTTTGCATGTCATTTTCTTTGATTAGCTGAATGAGATCCGACCATTCATGATCACATTTCAATTTCAACTTCTTGATTTCGTCATTGGTCATTCGCGAAGAAGGTTGAAGCCATTCGAATAAGCGACTTACCCCCATAAGATAACTCTTTCTCCAAACCACTTCATGGTTTTTGACAAAAACAAACTCTGTACTTCCCCCTCCAATATCCATAATTAAATAACTTGGAACCGTCGCATTCACTGCTAATTTGACACCTTCAAAAATGAGTTCTGCTTCTCGATCACCAGAAATTACCTGTACATTCCAACCAAATACTTCTTTAACCTTTGAGACAAATTGACTTCCGTTTTTAGCCTCACGAACAGCGCTGGTTGCAAAAATCTTGACTTCATTTACTTCGAACGACGCACATGTTGCGTTGTATGAGGATAATGCATCCAATGCACGGACCAAGCGGTCGGGTTGAATAATTCCTTGGTCGAATCCACCAACTCCAATTTTAACAGCCTGCTTGGTTTTAAAGATGGTTTTCCATTCCTGGTTGGCAAATTCCAATACCAATAAATTGAAAGTATTGGTTCCACAATCAATAACGGCTATTCGTTTTGAATCCATTAATTTTTCTGTTTAATCCAGCGCCAAATGTCTCTGTATCCCACGCGCTTGCCATAACTGAGAATACCTACACGATATATTTTCCCACCTAACCAAATGAAAAACAAAAAAGCAATAACCAAAGACAACATACTTCCAACCAAATGCAACCAATGCACACCTGTATTTCCACCATCGCCAATGGCTATTTTCACCATAATAGTAATTGGACTTGTCAGTGGGAAAATCGAAAAGAAATTCCCAATTGAACTTGCAGGATTTTCTATGAGCATAAATGATACAACATAAGAAAACACAAGCGGTAAAGTAACCGGCAACATGAATTGCTGTGTATCCGTGTCTCCATCTACAGCCGCTCCAATTGCTGCAAATAGACTCGCGTAGAGAAGGTATCCGCCAATGAAAAAGAATACGAACATACTGATCATGAGTGGCCAATTGATCTGAAACAACCAATTCACTGCTTCGTTATTCATGAGATTCTGAGCCAATTGAGCCTGAGACATCCCGTTCATAACTACAACACCATTTTCAACAGCAGCACTTCCACCAGCCAATTGAGATTCAAAATAACTCAGTGCCAAAGACCCCGTTAGTGATGACAAAAGAACCCAAATTAAAAATTGTGTTAAACCGACCAATCCTATTCCTACCACCTTACCCATCATCAGCTCAAAGGGTTTTACTGAACTCACCATAACTTCAACAATACGGCTTGATTTTTCTTCAATCACACCACGCATTACTTGAACGCCATATAGAAAAATGAAAAAGTAAATGAGAATGGCGAATCCAAACCCCACCATGGCTTTTTGTTGCGTATAATCTTTTTGCCCGAGATTCTTCAAGTTCACTTCCGCAAAACTTACTTTCAATTTCGCACGTTTGTACTTTTCATAGTCCAGTTGCAGTGAATCTATCACCCGAAATCTTTCCAAAGACTCCTGGAGATCAGCCTCCATTTTATCTTTAACCTGAGAGCTGGGATAATCAGAAAAAAACAATTGGCATTTCCCGTCATTGATGGTGGCATCATCTACTTCAACCATGACATTGTATAAACCATCTTGCATTTTTTCTGGCTCAATGGACTTATCTGTAAACGCGTAAATAACGTTTTCTGAATTTTTGAATCGATCAGGAAATCGCGGAACCAAATGTTTATCAGTATCTGAAATTGTGCGCGTTATTACTCCATACGGATCTGAGACCAAAACTTTATATGTCTTCTGATCTGCAAGAGTTGCCCAAACTGTACCGAACATTAACCCTGCAAATAACAATGGCCCCAACAAAGTCATGACAATAAAAGACTTTTTACGAACCCGTGTTGAATATTCTCTTCGAATAATTAATCCAATTTTACTCATGACCTACCTCCTGCAGTGATTGAATGGTTTTCACGAAAATATCATGTACACTCGGAATTTTTTCTCGAATAGAGACAACTTCAACGTGTGGTATAAGCGCCTGCAACAATTGATTTAAATTCTGCGATGTACTCATTTGAATTTCAGCTAGGTGAACACCTTCTTTCTCCGCTACTTCTTTAAGTTCAAAATGATGTGCAAGGGCAATGGTCATATCTAACTGCGTGCCTTTAAATTCCAATAAATAAGTCTGCGTTTTATACGTATTTCGAATCTCTTGAACACTTCCATTCAAAATCATATTCGACTGATGAATGAGCGCAATTTTATCGCACAGCGATTCCACACTGCCCATATCATGAGTGGAAAGAATAATGGTAGCACCTTCAGACTTCAATCGCAACATTTCCTCTTCTATGAGTTGCGCGTTAATGGGATCAAAGCCGCTGAAGGGTTCATCTAAAATCAACAATTTCGGCTTGTGAACAACAGTACTTATGAATTGAATTTTCTGCGCCATTCCTTTCGATAAGTCTTCCACACGTTTATTCCACCAGGTTGATATTTCAAATCGTTCGAACCATATGTCTAATTCTTGCCTAGCCTCTTTTGAAGATAAACCTTTCAACTGCGCTAAATAAAGGCATTGCTCTCCTACCTTCATTTTTTTATACAACCCACGTTCCTCAGGTAAATACCCAACCATCTCAACATGCTTTCTTTCCAGAGGCTGATTGAAAAATGAAATACTGCCTGAATCTGGCTCAATAATTTGATTCAGAATTCTAATAAAGGTTGTCTTACCCGCACCATTGGGGCCAAGCAATCCGAAAATTTTCCCTTCTTCGATATCGAGATGAATGGAATTCAGAGCCTGATGACTACCGTATTTTTTTGAAATATTGTGTGCTTCAATCGCTAACATAAACGAATTATTACAACGAAAGTAATCTTATTTTAACGGCTTGTTTATCGAAAGATTCATTTCTTTTGAACCATGCAATCGTTAAATGTTGTTTGGTTTAAAAAGGACCTGAGGCTCATGGACCATGAACCATTAACGCGTGCATCTTTCGAGAAACACCCCATTTTACTTCTCTACATCTTGGAACCCAGCATATGCAATGCATCCGATTCGCATCCAAGACATATTCAGTTTATTCTAGAGAGCATTGCTCATTTAAACCAACAATTGACCTCATTCAAAACGCATGTTCATTTGGTTGAGGGGGAAGTTTCTGAGGTATTCGCCGAGCTAAATACGTGTTATGCCATTCAGCAGGTGTTCAGCCACGAAGAGTCTGGAAATCAACTCACCTTTCAACGTGATTTAGCCATGAAGAGTTGGTTCAAAACACATAATATTTTGTGGATTGAGTCACCCACCAATGCCGTTCAACGAGGTCAACCTAAAGCGCCTTTTGATTCCTATTGGAAATCCTTTATGAGCCAACCACAGCATAAACATGAGCTGGAAAAATCAATCTTTGCTGATTGGAAAACTTCACGACGAGTTGAAATTTCAACCAAATGGTATTATGAACATCCAGTTCAAAGAGGTGGAGAAGACCAAGCATGGAAATATTTGAATTCCTTCCTTGAGTCAAGGCACAAAAAATACATGAAAAGCATTGGAAAACCTGAGCTTTCGCGAACAGGATGCAGTCGCCTTTCGCCATATTTAGCTTATGGAAACATCAGTGTTCGAAGTGTTATTCAGGCTACTGAATTCAAACTAAAGCATGGCGGCGATAAACGGAATTTAGGAGCTTTCCTCTCTCGGATGCATTGGCATTGCCATTTCATTCAAAAATTTGAGTCCATGTGTTCCATGGAATTTATCAATGTTAATGCGGGATACAATAACTTTCGGACAGAGGAGAATTCTGAATTGATCGCGGCATGGAAACAAGGCCGAACGGGTTTTCCTTTAATAGATGCCTGCATGCGATGCCTAGAAAAAACTGGGTATATTAATTTCAGAATGCGCAGCATGCTCGTTTCATTTGCAACACATCATTTGCAGCAACCTTGGCAAGCCATAGCGCATCATTTGGCGCGGTGCTTTTTAGACTATGATCCAGGAATACATTATCCGCAATTGCAGATGCAAGCGGGTACAATGGGGATACACACGATACGTATTTACAATCCTGTCAAACAAAGTTTCGATCAAGACCCTGAGGGTCATTTTATTCGAAAATGGGTGCCTGAGCTTCAAGAACTACCTACCGCTTTTGTGCATGAACCTTGGAAATTGTCTGAAATGGAGCGCCTTACTTATGGGATTGATTATCCGCCGCCAATCATTGACCTACAGCAAGCGGCTCGTCATGCAAGAGAAGTTTTGTGGGGGAAACGAAAAAGCAAGGAAGTCAAGCAGCACAACGCAGAAATTATTCAGAAATTAGTTACGCGAAGATCAGAGGTGCACGATTAACTTCCTTGACTATCTTTGCCCTTCTAAATTAAGATCTATGAATATTGCAGTTGTTGGAACTGGCTACGTTGGTTTAGTAACCGGTACATGCTTTGCTGAAACCGGAAATAATGTCATATGTATTGACATCAACGAAGAGAAAGTGGCGCAAATGAAGGCCGGTAAAATTCCCATTTATGAGCCTCACCTCGATGTGCTTTTCGAACGCAATATTCGTGAAGGACGCCTTCAATTCAGCACTGAATTAGCAGCCTCTATTCAAGACGCTCAAATCATCTTTTTAGCTCTTCCAACACCTCCGGGTGAAGATGGAAGTGCCGACCTCAGCTACGTTTTAGGGGTAGCTAAAGAGTTGGGTAAGATCATGACCGACTATAAAATTATCGTAGATAAGAGTACAGTTCCTGTTGGAACAGCCGAAAAAGTTCGCGAAGCCATTGCCGAGAATTGCACGGTACAATTTGATGTAGTGAGCAATCCTGAATTTTTGAGAGAAGGTTTTGCGGTTGATGATTTCATGAAGCCTGACCGTGTTGTAGTGGGTACCCGAAGCGAGCGTGCAAAGCAGCTCATGGGCGAATTATACAAACCATTTATTCGTCAGGGTAATCCGCTCTTGTTCATGGATGAGCGCAGTGCTGAGCTTACCAAATACGCTGCAAATGCGTTCCTTGCTACTAAAATTTCTTTCATGAATGAAATTGCCAACTTCTGTGAAAAAGTGGGGGCCGATGTAGATATGGTTCGTTTGGGAATTGGAACGGATGATCGAATTGGCAAGCGATTCTTATTTCCAGGTATTGGGTATGGTGGAAGTTGTTTTCCAAAAGATGTGCAGGCTCTCGCTAAATCTGGAATTGAAGGTGGCTATGAATTCAAAATATTGAAAAGTGTGATGAAGGTAAATGAGCGTCAGAAAACGGTGATGCTGAAACCTATTTTAGATCATTTCAATCAAAGCTTAACACACACGAAAATTGCCATTTGGGGATTGGCATTCAAACCCGATACTGATGATATTCGCGAGGCTCCGGCGCTATACATGATTGAGCATTTGCTTGAAGCTGGTGCTACCATTACAGCCTACGA
The DNA here is from genome assembly GCA_964430305.1 of uncultured Chryseobacterium sp. Classification (GTDB taxonomy): domain Bacteria; phylum Bacteroidota; class Bacteroidia; order Flavobacteriales_D; family Sanyastnellaceae; genus CAIZGX01. Next base: position 8,931 of record CAYSEX010000004.1, on the reverse strand, counting down.
TCCAGAAGCCATGGAAAATGTGAAGAAGCAAAAGAATTATCCAATCACATACACAACCGATGCTTATGAGGCTTTGCGAGATGCTGATGCCGTATTAATTTGCACTGAATGGGGATTATTCCGAAACCCCGATTTTGAGAAGATTTCAAGTCTTTTGAAATCAAAAGTCATCTTCGATGGACGCAACCTGTACGAGTTGGAAAAAATGGAGCAGTTAGGTTACACCTATTACAGCATTGGAAGAAACACGGTTCACGCAAAATAAAATGGAAAGAGTACTTATTACCGGTGCAGCCGGATTTTTGGGAAGTCACCTGTGTGACCGATTCATCAAAGAAGGATTCGAAGTTGTTGGAATGGATAATCTTATTACCGGAGACTTAAAGAACATTGAACATCTTTTTCCGAATGAACATTTTACATTTTACAACCAAGATGTATCGAACTTCATTCATATCCCCGGAAAGTTAGATTACATTGTACACTTCGCGTCTCCCGCCTCTCCCATAGACTATTTAAAAATTCCAATACAAACCTTGAAAGTTGGTTCATTGGGAACTCACAACTGTTTGGGATTAGCGAAAGAAAAGAAAGCAAGAATCATTGTAGCATCTACATCAGAAGTTTACGGTGACCCGTTGGTACATCCTCAGAAAGAAAGTTATTGGGGACATGTGAATCCTGTTGGACCACGCGGTGTTTATGATGAAGCCAAACGCTTCCAAGAAGCCATCACCATGGCATACCACACATACCACGGACTTGAGACCCGCATTGTTCGCATATTTAACACGTATGGCCCTCGCATGCGACTGAATGATGGCCGTGTGTTACCCGCGTTCATTGGCCAAGCCATTCGTGGGGAAGATTTAACCGTTTTCGGAGACGGGTCTCAAACACGTTCTTTTTGTTATGTAGATGATTTGGTAGAGGGAATATACAGATTGCTTTTGAGCGATTATGCTCAACCTGTAAATGTTGGAAACCCTGACGAAATCACCATTTTAGATTTTGCTAAAGAAATCATTCAGCTCACTGGAACTGACCAAAAAATCATTTTCAAAGAGCTACCTACTGATGATCCGAAACAGCGTCAGCCAGATATTACTCTTGCCCGTGAAATTTTAAAGTGGGAACCAAAAGTGCATCGCAGTGAAGGCTTAAGAATCACTTATGATTATTTCAAGTCTTTGACTGCTGATGAACTCAATAAAGTAGAGCACAAAAATTTCGATAAATACGCCAGACACTAATATGTCATTCTTTGCCCACGAAACTGCAGTAATTGACGAAGGGTGTGTCATTGGTAATGAAACCAAGATTTGGCATTTCTCGCATATCATGGCCGGATGCACCATTGGTGAGCGTTGCAATTTGGGGCAAAATGTAGTTGTAAGTCCGCAAGTCACACTGGGCAATAACGTGAAGGTTCAAAACAATGTTAGCATATACACAGGAGTCATTTGCGAAGATGATGTTTTCCTTGGGCCAAGTTGTGTTTTCACCAATGTTATCAATCCAAGAAGTGCCGTTGTTCGAAGAGAGGAATACAGACCAACACACATTCGTAAAGGAGCTAGTATAGGAGCCAATGCTACTATCATTTGTGGTAATGAAATAGGTGCATACGCACTTATTGGTGCTGGAGCCGTAATAACCAAGCCTGTCGCCAATTATGCACTGGTGGTGGGTAATCCAGCGAAACAAATTGGTTGGGTTAGTGAATACGGTCACCGATTGAATTTTAATTCTAACGGCATAGCCGTATGTCCGGAAACGAATCAGAAATACCAACTCTCTGAAAACAACGTTTCTCGCGTTCAATAAGACATGGCTGATTGAGCAGCATTATCTGCAAGAATTCTTCCGCATCCGAATGCTGCATGGTTATGTCCCGGAAAATCTGATGTTGCCTCTAAAATTGAACGCACCTGGGTAGCATTCAAATTGGGGTTTTTAGACCAAACCAATGCTGCAAGGGCAGCTGCAGAAGCCGTTGCAACACTAGACCCTCCGAAATAATATGCACTTCCTGAAAACGATGCAAGTGAAACGGCGGTTCGAGACACATTGTTCCCACGTTCCATGACAATGCCGAAATCCACTTCGATACCTGTATGACAGGTGCTGCATGGAGCATAGTTTTCGTTCATGCCCGTCACAGCAATGCATTCCGAATATTTTGCGGGATAGATTACTGGTGCACTGTTGGTTAAGGAAGTAGATGTGCCTGCGGCGCAAAAAACGAGTTTATTGTGCGCAACAGCATATTGCAATGCATCATGCAACAACCCCGAAGAGAATGGGGTACCCATGGACATACTGATGATATGGACTTGCTGTTCATTCGACAAGTAGACAAACGCATTTTTCACGGCTAATTTTTCTGTGTATGTATCAAGTAAAACATTTTCAGCTGCGCGAAATGAGACCAAATTGCAAGAATACGCACCACCTGTCAATCCGCCGGAACATCTCGGAGCTGCAATAATTGCACTTGTAGAAGTACCGTGTGTGCATGTTGAATACGGTGATGCACCATAGGTATAAGCCGGCCAATGAAACCTTGAAGCACTGCTGTATCCCATTTGAAATTGGTTCATCAACTGAATTTGACCTGAAATTAATCCGGCATCAATGCACCCCACTCCTATTCCATTTCCTGCAGATAAACTCCAAACTTGAGGCATGCCGTGATACAGCCAATGCCATGAATATTGTGTGTTTGGAAGATGCCCAACTTTATCAAACATTGAGACTGAATTGCTGTTAGCAGCACATCCCAAATTGGACTTGAATGTATTCACAGGGTCATTCAAAGGCTCAATGTATCTTACTCTAGGGTCTTGAAAGAGGTAATGAATTAAATCTTTATTTTGCTCGAAAAAAATCACGACCGGCAAATCCGGATCCATTTGATATTTAGGCAAGTCGCCTACCGCTTTTGTGAGGTCAAGAAACCACGTTTTTTGATTTTGGTAGATTTCGTCTGAAATTCCAACTGCCCAAACACCACCCGAATGTTCAATACTCTGAATCAATTCATTTTCCGTGGCATTGTTCCAGTCAAAAAAACCTTGACTTTCAACTTTTTCTATAACGGTTTGCGGCAGAAATGAAGTTTGAATCTCTGAAGACAAATCGTGATTTTCTTTTTCACACCCGTTCAGTACTATACTTCCTGCAATAAGTGCATGTGTTGTCCATTTTTTCATGCTTCAAATGTTACATTTGCCTCGCCAACTATCTTATATGCAGTTTATTCAAGGAAAAACAAAAAAAAACTTGTGAGATATAAAAAATGAGTTAAATTTGCACTCCAATTTTGATTAGAAATGGCAAATCACAAGTCAGCAATTAAGAGAATACGTAGCAATGATGCTAAGCGTCTTCGTAACAAATATTATCACAAGACTACACGTAATGCAGTTCGTAAATTGCGTGCGTTAAAAGACAAAGCTTCCGCTTCTGCTCTTTTACCTACTGTAGTATCTATGTTAGATAGACTAGCTAAAAACAATGTGATTCATGCCAACAAAGCATCAAACTTGAAAAGTAGTTTGACTGTTTTTGTTAACGGATTGAAATAAGTTGTTTTCATTGGTTTGTGTTTTTAGCCGCTTTTAGCGGCTTTTTTTTTGCATAACAACTTTTCACGCTGTCTTTCAAATCTGCGTTCATTTGCCAAATGAATTCAAAAAATCAAGTGCATGCTTCAGAGATGCCGCGTGAAAAACTTCAAAAATTCGGTGTACAAACCTTAACTGATCAAGAGTTAGTTGCCGTTCTTTTGGGCACTGGCAACTCAAAATTTTCAGTTTCAGAACTCGCCCATGAGGTTTTGAAATCTGCTCATTATTGTTTAAATGAATTGGGCAAACTGCACTTCGAAGAATTAGTCAATATTCAGGGCATGGGTCCCTCTAAGGCATGCCGTTTAATGGCTTCCTATGAATTGGGAAGAAGAAAGAGAACAAGAGAGCGACAAAAGAAATCACCTGTTAATTGCTCCGCAAATGCTTTTGAATTATTTCAAGAACACTTGGCGGATCTAATACACGAAGAAGTATGGCTACTTATGCTGTCAAGAAGCAATGTACCGCTCAATCTAAAAAAAGTTTCTGAAGGTGGTTTTAGTGGAACTGTCATTGACCCGAAGAAGATATTTCACATTGCTTTACAGCACAAGTGCTCGCATATTATTATAGCTCATAACCACCCAAGTGGAAACCTAATACCTAGTCAGGAAGACATTCGAGTTACAGAAAAATTAGTAGCTTGCGGCAGATTGCTTGAACTGCAAGTTTTAGATCATTTAATTGTTTCAGACAACGGATATTATAGCTTTGCGGACGAAGGGAAAATTTAGGTATGAAAAAAATAATTAGCATCATTGGTGCGAGACCTCAAATCATTAAATCGGCTGCATTGACGCGTGTATGTATGACTTCGACAGAACTTAATGAAGTTGTAGTTCACACCCAACAACATTACAGTGACCGTTTGAGTTCTGATTTAATTCGCGATTTAGCCATACCCGAACCAGCCATTAAACTTCCTTCACCCAGTGGAAATAGCCTTGCACAAATTGCACATATGATTGTGGAATTGGAACGCGTTTTTGTTTCGGAAAAACCTGATGCCGTGGTAGTCTATGGCGATACGAACAGCACCATTGCTGCTTCTATTGCTGCTGCACATCTTAGCATTCCAATCGCCCACATTGAATCGGGACTACGTAGCTTTAATCGTGAAATGCCCGAAGAAATTAACAGAATTGTAACTGACCATCTGAGCACTTTGTTGTTTTGCCCTTCAACAACAGCTTCCAAACAACTTTTGAAAGAAGGTTTTTCTACGGGGTCAGCCAAACAAGCTACAGCTGCTTCCCCTTTACTTTTTGAGTGTGGCGATATTATGTTCGATAATGCGCTGCATTACGGCCAAAACGCGCCAAAACCAGAAATAGAGAATTTCATTTTCCTGACATTGCATCGTCCTTCAAACGTTGATAATCCTGAAATCTTGATTTCATTCTTACAAGGACTTCTCAATATAGCATTGGAAATGCATTTGAAAATCATGTTCCCCATTCATCCACGCACATTAAAAAATTGCGAGTCATCGGCAGCATGGAAAGAGCTCTCTCAGTCGGAACAATTGCATCTCACTGAACCTCTTCCATACACTGAAACCATGGGTGCTTTGAAGCATGCACACTTGGTTTGGACCGATTCCGGAGGTCTCTGTAAGGAAGCTTTTATGATGGGAACCCCTTGCCTCATTCTTCGCTCGGAAACAGAATGGGTAGAATTGGTGGAAAACGGATACGCGCATGTTGTTCACAATGACCTACACGCCATTAAAGAAAAAAGCATCGAATTTTTAGAACAGGGTATGCCCGCCACGAAAAATCTGTATGGCGATGGCCATGCTGCTCAATTCATTCATGACACGTTGGTCCAATACCTGAATTCATGATTCTAGTGTACAGTCAGCAACAAAGTCCAAGGCTTTCGTTTGTATTAAATGAATTGTTTCAACCTGTTGGATTATTGGTGAGTGTAACTACTAACTTGGAGCAATATGCCATTTATCAGGGTGTAAAGTTTCAGTACAGCGGAACATTACCAGGGCCCAACATTATAGCTTCACAACTTCTTTTTCAGTCCCATGTAGCACCGCAGAAAATCATGATGAACAAAACGTTCAGCGGTGATTGGGATGTATTGGCTGCAGCATTTTATCTTTTAAGTCAATACGATGAATATCTGGATTTAGAGCGCGATGAATATGGCCGATTGTATTCTTCAAGTATGATGCATGTTCGAAAAGAATTTCATGAAATTCCTATTGTGGATTGCTGGCGTGCAGACATCTTGAAATGGTTGAAATCATATTTTCCGGATCTCAGCTATACCCCAACTGAATTTAGTGATGTCTTAACTGTAGATGTTGATAGTGCTTTCGCTTATTCTCATAAAGGTCTTTATCGCACACTCGGGGGCTTCGGGAAAGATTTGAGCAATTTTAAATTTGGAAATGCCATTCGTCGGTTACTTACAATTTTGCGAATAACGAAAGATGCTTTTGACACCTATGATGAGCTTTCCAACTTGAGTGAAAAATACAACTTAACATTAATTTACTTCTTCTTACTCGCAGATTTCAAAGGTCAAGACGTTAGCATTTCTCACAAATCAACCGGACTTCGTAAACTCATTGAGAAACTTGCTTTGAATTACACCTTAGGTATTCATCCGGGAATATACTCTCACGAACATGAAGAAAAATTAAATATTGAAATTGCCCGACTAGATAAAATCACCCGAAGAAAAACGACTATTTCCAGACAGCATTTTCTGCAATTTCAATTTCCTTCTGACGCCTTAAAATTGAGTCGTTCCGGTATTCAGACAGATTACTCAATCGGATTTTTCGATGCCATTGGATACAAAAATGGCACAACACTTCCTGTACAATTTTATGATTTGAATGAAAATCAAGCCATTCATTTGCGCATGCAATCATTTTGTGCAATGGACGCTACATTGGTTCGTTATCTCAAATTGACACCCGAGGTGGCTGTAAAACAATTGAGAAAATTGAGAGCTTTCAACGAAGAAAATAAGTTACCATTCATTCTTCTTTGGCACAATGAAACTCAAAGCAATTCGCATGGATGGAAGGGTTGGAAACATGTTCTTAATGACGTGTTCACCGATTCCATTCCTTTAGACTGAATACACCATTTTCCCAAACTCCGTAGGTGAAATGCGATAACCAATCACCAATGTTAATGTATTTGGAATTTTCATTCAATTGAATTTCCATTGGAAGATGCCTGTGTCCGAATATGAAATAATCAACGTGTTCTTTTTCCAACCATTCTTTCGCGTAGATTGCCAACCATTCTTTTTCTTCACCAAGAAATATTGCGTCTTTATGCCCACTGCTCTTTCTGCTGTAGCCACTACTCCATTTCGCTAAGGCAATTCCAAAATTGGGATGTAAACGAGCAAACGCCCACTGACAAAACGCCGAGCGGAAAAACCATTTTAAAAATTTATATGATGCATCTCCTGGTCCTAAGCCATCACCATGTCCAATGAGTAATTTCTTTCCTTCCCACTCTACAAGCACAGGTTCCTTATGAAGCGTAATACCGCATTCTTGCGGAAGGTAATCGAAAATCCACATGTCATGATTACCAATGAACCAATGCACGGGTATTCCTGCATCGGTTATTTCAGCTATTTTTCCCAAAAGGCGGACAAACCCTCTTGGAACTGCATGTTTATATTCAAACCAAAAATCGAAAACATCACCAACCAAATAAATGGCTTCAGCATCGTTTTTCACAAGATCAAGCCATTTCACAACTTCCTTTTCACGTATTAAGCTCTCCTTAAAATGAGGAGCGCCTAAATGAAAATCAGAAGCGAAATAGACCTTCTTCATATCAATTCAATTGAATGCTGCGAATTATTTTGAACGGATCCATTGCACTCAAATTGAGTGTAAATAAAACACCTCTGAAATAACCAGCCGATGCGGCATCTTTAACATTTTGATTTCCAAAAATGGGCAACGTTACACTTGCAATACCTCCTCCGAAATTAATCTGTGCTGCCGTATTCCAGTAAATTCCTTCCGCATGACGCTGCGGGCATTCAGGGCTCCATGCATCCAACACAGTTGCTTTAAGCGTTATTGGCAATTTGGGAACTTCAAACTGAACTTGTCCACGAACCAAACGCTTGGTTGCTCCCAACCCATTGAGATTAATTCCAAGACTTCCCATACCATCAACATTTTGTGCTCCCCATAAACCAGCTGAGCTATTTCTTCCAAAGAACAATTGATCATAGGTATAATCAAATGAAGATCCTACTCCACTTAATCCGAATGCTCCTTGATTGAATACTCCAAGAGCATTGTCGTTGGCCTGATAACCTATGTAAGCACCAACTGAAACGGTTTTGTTTGACTTTAAGCTATACTGATAGCTATAAGAACCTGATGCGCTTAAAATGGTTCCAATATCTTGGCTTCCTTTCCAAACGTAATTGGTTCCATATAGAATACGACCTGAAGCATTGAAATTCGATCTAAAACCAAGCTTCTGAGATAAGCCACCGCGCAACTCTATAAACTCTTTTGTGCTGTGTGATCTGAATTCAGTATCAACCAAATCATTGGTCATCACATTCGCAAAATATTGGAAGTGGTATCCCAAGTTCAAGGTCATAACGAATTTCTTATTCAGATTCTCTGGTTTGTTTCTAAAGGTGTATGACACATTGGGGTTAGCTACAAGATATTGCTCATACTCTGAGGTTGTTTCGAAATCATATTTCGCGTTACCAAAACGCTGAACCCGAACACCCGCAGAAAGATTGCGCTGGTGGTAATAGGCACTTGCGAATCCGTTCAGCGTATTTCTTGAAAACGAATAAAGAGGAGCTACGCTGTATTCCCAATTCTGACGTATGATATGTCTATTGTGCAAATTCAATCCTAACATAACACCATCATTTGCATTCCATGCTAGAAGTGGAGAATAATAAACTTGAGAAAATTTCGGATTTTTAATACCTATTGCAAATTCCATTTTTAACGGCTCAACCTTTTTAAAGAGCCCCTGTGTGCGAATGAAATTATTTCCTCTATTCATTTCCGGAATAACGCCCTCTGCGTCTATACGAATGGCATTTCCATCAAGATTTTCATATTGAACCCATGTAGATTTTCCCGGCTGAATGGGGCTATACCATTGTGTTTTACCAGCTTCTTGTCCCAATGAAAATCCGCCTTCAGCTTGGCCCACATTTTTTACTTTCACTTGATAACCTGTTCCCGATTTTTTCACACGGGCAATTTCGAAGTCAATTTTCTTTGTTGTACGAATTAGATCGTGGAAGAACCAAT